>CANJYC010000027.1 GCA_947478985.1 Acidobacteriota bacterium
ACGCTCGAGGATGCGAATGCCCAGATGCACCAGCATCTCCTCGTCGTCAACAAACAGCACACGCCGGCCAGCGCCATCCGCATCCACCTTTGGGGCCCCGGTCACTGGGCCGGGTGCATTGGCTGGTGCTTCAGGAAGATACAGCGCCACGGCCGTCCCGTGCCCCGGCACGCTGGAAACGGTGATGACGCCTCTCAGGCTCGTCATGATGCGGTGCACCACCGTCATCCCAAGGCCCGTGCCGTGCCCCACCTCTTTCGTGGTGAAGAAGGGGTCGAAGATGCGGCCAAGCGTCGCCTCATCCATCCCACTGCCGTTATCCTCAATCGTGAGTCGGGCGTAGCGTCCGGGCATCAGGCCCACCGGGGAAGCCTCCGCAACACCATCGATCGACACCGCGGCCAGCGACACCGTGAGCGTCCCGCTGCCGTCCATGGCGTGCGCCGCATTGGTGCACAGATTCAGGAGCACCTGATGCACTTCCGTCGGATGCGCGACGACATCAGGCACGTCGGCATCCACGGCCATCGTCAGCGCCACTCTCGCCGGCAGCAGCGCGCGCAGCAGCGGCGCATCATCGCGAACGAGTGTCGGCAGGTGCACGCGGTGACGATCCAGCTTCGCGGGCCGGCTGATCGCCAGGAGCTGCTTCACCAGATCGGCCGCGCGCCGGCTGCTCTTGGCAATCTGTTCGAGACTTTGCCGCACTGGATGTGCGGGGTCCAGGTCTTCCTCGGCCAGCGTCACGCTGCCGATGATCGACCCAAGGATGTTGTTGAAGTCGTGCGCGACCCCGCCGGCCAGCGTCCCGACCGCCTCCATCTTCTGGGATTGATGCAGCTGGGCTTCAAGCGCCGCCACCTCGGCAGCCGCCCTCTTCCGATCCGTGATGTCCTGATTGACGCCGCGGGTGCCCACCACCACGCCCGCCGCATCTCTGATCTTGGATATCCGCACCACCATGTGTCGAACCACACCGTCCCGCCGTCTCACACGGTGTTCCATTTGTGTGGCATCGGCATCGCCGGCTTCAAATGCGTCCCGTTTGGCGAGGATGCCTCTCTGCTCTTCTGGCAGGGTAAATTCCCTGAAATACACCTCCGCGGGCATCACGTATCCCCCCTCGGATTCTGCCGTCGTGCCATAGAGGGCATAGAAGCGATCGTTAAGGATGAAGGCCCCGCCGGCGTCGTCCATTTCCCAGTACGCGAGTCTTGCCTGATCCAACGCCTCGCTCAGCCGCGCCTGCGTCTCCTCCAGCACGCGCTCAGTTCGCCTGCGATCCGAGATATCGAACAGCGTCACCAGGTGCACGCCCGTGAATGAGTCAGCTAAGCGCGTGGCGCTGGTGATGGCCGTTCGCTCGGTGCCGTCCTTGGCCCGCACATTCACCTCGAGGGGACTGAATGGCCTCCCGCTGGACTCGGCTTCGGCCAGCCTGACCCGCCAATCCTGCGCCACGAACTGGCGATAGCTCGGGTCGGGGTACGCTCTGGGCCACCAGTCCGACAAGGTCGGGATGTCAGTCAGGTCCCAGCCGAACGTCCGTATGAACGCCGGATTCAGGTACAGGATGTTCTGCTGATCGTCGTTCAGGGCGCAGGGCACCGGAGAGCTGTCGATCATGCTCCGGAACCGCTCCTCGCTCTCGATCAACGCGACTTCCGCCTGCACGCGATCCGTGACGTCCACGCCGGACCCCACGACCTGCGTCACCCGGCCGTGGTCATCGTACAAGGGACTGAATGTGGCATCCATCGCAGCAATTCGACCGTCGGCCACGCGCACCTGAAAGTCCTCGCGCACGGTGTTGCCAGCGGCGGCGCGGCTCAGGGCCGAACGGATCTGGGCCTGCGCCTCAGGCGAGTGGTTCCACCAGTACGTATCAGCAAAGGGTCGACCGATCACCTCGTCGCGGGACAAGCCTGCAGCCTCGAGCGGCGCGCGATTTGCCTCGAGCAGCACGCCGTCGAGCGAGAACAGGCCCACGAAGGCAAACAGGCTGTCGAGAATCCTGCGCGACCGGAATTCAGCCTCGTGCGCCTCCTGCTCAGCCGCCTTGATCTCGGTGATGTTCGCCAGGCTCCCGACGCGGGCCAGCGCGTTCCCATCGGCGTCACGCATGACGATGAAGCGGCACCGTATCCACACGTAGTGTCCGGAGTGGTGCCTGAACCGGTACTCCAGTTCATACCGGTTGCGGGCGTGCCGGCTTGCGGACTCCTGAAACACCTGCGCGGTTCCGGCAAGGTCCTCCGGATGAATCAGCGCCAGCACATCCGTCGCGGACCATGATTCGATGAGCGCCTGGGGATGGCCGGTGATCTGACCGAAGACGGGGCTGATGTAGTCGTAGCGATCAATCTGCAGGTTGCGCCTGAAGGAGGCATCGAGCGAGTAGTCCAGTACTTCGCGCAGTTGCTCCCGGCTCTGGCGCAGTTCGTGGATGTCGGTCGAGCTGCCGTACCACCGGACAACCTTCCCAGCCGCATCGAACTCCGGTGCGGCATGATTGGCGAACCAGCGGTAGGCGCCATCGCTCCGGCGGATACGTACGTCGCTTCTCAGTGTCGTCGCCACCTCAACGGCCACCGTCCAGGCAGAGTGCACCCGCTCTCGGTCATCAGGGTGTAGCTGATCCATCCAGCCAAGGCCAAGCTGCGCGGCTTCCGGGATACCTGTATAGGCCACCCACTGGGGGCTGAGGTAGTCGCACAACCCTGCACGATCAGTGGTCCAGACCATCTGCGTCAGCGCCTGGACTATCTTTTGGAATCGCTCTTCGTGCTGGCCCATGCCTGTGCCCCCTGGCCCCCTGATCAAGTCGACGGCCTAGATGATACCGGGGATCTCAACACGCATTCTGGTACTGCGCCGCTGAGACAGGGCGGAGCTATAATCGCGCGCCACCATGCCCTTCACACTTTCGCTCAGCCGCCACCACTGTCGCGTCGCGCTCGGCCTGTTCCTGCTGCCGCTGCTGATGCAGGCGCACCCAGAGGCGCAGGCGGGTCGCGGCGCGTCAGGCCAGCGGCCGACCGCCGCGGCGCCCGCGGCCCAGGCGGCGGCCGACCGCCGCGTCATTCGCGCCACGCGCATCACGCAACCCATCCGGATTGATGGCCAGCTCGACGATCAGGCGTATCGCGACGTGCCCCCCATCACCGACTTCATCCAGCAGGTGCCCGCCAACGGGAAGCCTGGGACGGAACGGACCGAGATGTGGGTGCTCTTTGACGACGACAACATCTACATCACGTGTCGCTGTCTCGATGCGAACGCCAGCCGGATCGTGGCCAACGACATGCGGCGCGACAGCTCGAACACGGGCGGCCAGGACAACCTCACGGTCGCTTTCAACACGTTTAACGACCAGCGCAGCGGCTTCATGTTCACCCTCACCGCGTCGGGCAGCCTGCGCGATGGCACGACGACGGATCAAGGGTCGAACTTCGACTGGAATACGGTCTTCAACGGCGGCGCGAGCCGGTCGGATCAAGGGTGGTTCGGCGAGATGGCCATCCCCTTCAAGTCGCTGCGATATCCAACCGGTCGCGATCAGACCTGGGGCATCCAGCTTCGACGCCGGCTCATCAGCAAGAATGAGATGACCTATCTCACGCTGGTCTCTCCAGCCTGGAACCAGCAGGGCGTGCACCACTTCTCGGAGGCCGCCACGCTCGTGGGCCTCGAGGCGCCACCGGCCGCGCGGAACATCGAGGTCAAACCCTACGCGATGTCGCGGGTCACGACCGACCGCCTGAGCCGGCCGCCGGTGAGTAACCACGTCGAGCCGGACGCCGGGGTGGACGTCAAGTACGCGCTGACCGAGAGCCTGACGGCCGACCTCAGCGTCAACACCGACTTCGCCCAGGTGGAGGCCGACGAGGCCCAGGTCAATCTCACCCGCTTCAGCCTCGTGTTCCCGGAGAAGCGCGAGTTCTTCCTCGAAGGCGGGGACATCTTCAACTTCGGCAGAAACGCGAATGGTGATCTGGGCGGCGACGCCCCCAGCATCTTCTACAGCCGGAGCATCGGGCTGAGCGGATCGCGCGTCGTCCCGGTCATCGCCGGCGGCCGCCTTACCGGCAAAGCCGGCCCCTGGAGCATCGGTGCGCTCAACATGCTGACGAACGACGAGCCGGCGGCTCGCGTCAAGCAGACGGACTTCACGGTGGCACGGGTAAGACGCGACATCCTGCGCCGCAGCAACATCGGCGGGCTCTTCACAGGCCGGTCAGTGTCGGCCGTGGCCCCAGGGGCGAACTACGTCTGGGGCGCCGACGCCAACTTCGCCTTCTACCAGAACGTCTTCATGAGCGGCTATGTGGCGCAGTCGCACACCGACGGGAAATCGGGCGACAACCTCAACTACCGCGCACAGTTCAACTACCCGGCGGACCGGTACGGCCTGGCGTTCGACCGCCTAGTGGTGCAGAAGGATTTCAATCCTGAGGTGGGATTCGTGCGGCGGGCCGACTTCCGCCGAAACTTTGCGCGTGCCCGCTTCAGCCCGAGGACAACGGGCAATGCGCTCGTCCGGAAGTGGACCTACGAGAGCAGTCTCGACTACGTCACCGACAACGACAATCGCCTCGAATCGCGCAACCTGACCGGCAGCTTCGCGACCGAGTTTCACAACAGCGACACGGCGTCGGTCGACTACTCACGGCTCTACGAGTTCATCCCGGCGCCGTTCACCATCAGCCGCGGGGTCCGGATTCCGATTGGCGGGTACCGCTTCGATAACGTGCACGTGGCGTACAGCGCCGGATCGCAGCGACGCGCGGCGGGCACGTTCTCGGTTGATGCCGGCAGCTTCTACAACGGCGACAAAACCACGGCGGCGTTCCGTGGCCGCATCGAGGTCACCAGGCAACTGGGTCTCGAGCCGAACATCTCCCTGAACTGGATCGACCTGCCGCAAGGGTCGTTCACCAACACCGTGGTCGGGGGACGTACCATCTTCACCATGACGCCGCGCATGTTCGTCGCCGCGCTGGTCCAGTACAGCTCGAGCAACACGTCGCTGTCGACCAACCTGCGCTTCCGGTGGGAATACCAGCCGGGCAGCGAAGTGTTTGTCGTGTACACCGAGGGGCGCTCCACCCTGCCCGTCGGCCACACCGACTTCGAGAACCGGGGATTCGTGGTGAAGTTCAACCGTCTGTTCCGATTCTGACGAGGGCGCGGTGCTCGGCCACGCTACGGGATACGTCTCACGCACATAATGAGGCCATGATGACTCCCGTGTCGGTGCTCTGCCCGGTTGATTTTTCCGACGCGTCCGGTGCCGCCCTGACCTACGCGGCGGCTCTGGCCGATCACTTCCAGGCGCGACTGACGGTCATGACGGTGGACGACCCGATCCTCGAGAGCGCCGCGATCACCGCCCACCTCGTGCCGTCGATGGCCACCGAAACCGACAGGGAACTGCACCGGTTCGTGGAGGCCCAGCTGCCTCCCACGTTTGACCGCGCGCGGATCGATGTCCGCAGAGCCGTCGGGAGTCCCGCGCCGGAAATCATCAAGGCGGCTGCCGAGCTTCACGCGGATCTGATGGTGATGAGTTCGCATGGCCGGAGCGGATTAAGCAAGCGGTTCTTCGGATCCACGACCGAACGGGTGCTACGCACCACTTCGGTGCCCGTCCTCATCACGCCCGGCGAGCGGCCCGCGGGTCAGACGCTGACAGCCATGGCACAAGGGTTGGGACTGATCCTGGCCCCGGTCGATCTCACGGCCGCTTCCGCGCACCAGGTCAGCGTCGCCGCCGGACTGAGCCGATCGCTCGCCCTGCCGCTGCTACTCGGTCACGTCCTCGAGCCCGTGTTCGCGCCCCCGAGCGCGGCGCACGTCATTCCAGGGCTCGAAGCCGAGCGCATGGCCTCGGCGCAGGATCGGTTGAAGAGGGTGGCCGCTGCGGCGGGCGATGCCGGAGGCCTCGTCGAGACGATTGTGGTGAGCGGCGATCCATCCGGAGAGATTGCCAGCCTGGCGCAGGCACGCGGCGCGCGCCTGATTGTGATGGGACTGCACTCGACGGGCCTGTTGGGACCGCGCATGGGCTCGGTCACCTATCGCGTGCTCTGCCAGGTCAATGCCCTGGTGCTCGCGCTGCCGCCCGCAGCCGTCTGAGGAGCGGGGCGGGCCCGGCTGGCCCGCCCGCGCTCATGATGTTCGCGTGAGTCCTACGAGTGGCGGGGCATCTTCGCGGCGATCTTCGCCACCGAGGTGTCGATCGTCTCGTTCATCCACTTCTGGTTGTCGATGATGCCGTCGATGTTGGTCTCGGCCCACCCGCGCCACAGCATCTTCTTCGTCTTGGCATCCACCAGGTCCATCAGCAGCGTCCCGGCGTCGTAGACGAACGGCTTGCAGTCGCCTTCCGCGCAATAGCCGCTCTTGCGGTCGAGTTCGTCCACGTTGATCGCCTGGTTCACGCTGGCGTGGAAGTGCACGAGAAAGTCAGGTGCCCGTCCTACCGCACGCTGATAGCCGCGAACCCGCAATTCCCTTTCCGTGGCCGCGCGCACACGCTCTGTGAAGAACGGATTGCTGTCGAGGCGCGGGTCGCCCGTCGGCACGGCTTCGACCGGTGCGAAGTCATACGTCGCGTAGCGGCTCAGATCCGAACCGCGTTCCGCGTACCCGTTCACGCGGATCGGTGCGGTGCACGCGGCCAGTGCCAGCGCCACACCGACCAGTGTTCCCAGTGTTGCCCATCGAGATTGTGACGTCATGGTGTGCTCCGTGTAAGGGACTGCCTACAGCTTGGGCGGAAGTCGCGCGAGCATGCGCGTGACCGCTTCCTGAATCTGGTCCGCCATCTTGTCCGAATTGTTGAGCATGCCCTTCACGGCGTCCTGAGCCCACCCGCGCCAGATCACGCGCTGCGTTCGGGTATCCACAATGTCGACCACGATGGTGCCCGCCTCGTATTCGCTGATCTGGTCGTCTGCCGGGTTGCCGTAGGCGCGCGTGGCGTCCACGCTGCGGACGTTCATGCGCTGGCTGATGTTCGCGTGGTAGTGAATCTGCAGGTCCGACGGCCCAGACGTCACGAGCGCGATCCCTCTGGCGGCCAGCCCCTTCTCAACGTCGCCCTGCATGTGGTCCTTGAAAAAGGGATTCGCATCAAGGCGCGGATCCCCCGTTGGCAGGGCGTCGGCCGGCCCCCACGCGAAGGTGCGATACCTCCCGAAATCAAGGCCCTGTTCCACGTGTGAACTCACACTCATGGAGGACGCGCAGGCCGTCAGGGCGAAGGCATACGCGACAAGGGCACTGAGGCGAAGACGTCGATTCATGGTCGGGTACCTCTGGTGTGTGGCATTTCGCAAACTCAACCGGTAGGTGTTCAATTCCCGTGCCGCATGTCCGGTGGTCCGATGTAATCGCGAAGGTGACAAATCCCTTGGGAATCCCACCTGGCCGGTGAGGGGAACAGGATTCCTGCCCATGCCTGGGAAATAGTTCTCACACTTCAGCGCGCGACCTGCCACACGGATGGATACCCGGTGTTATCCCCTGACGCCGGCCTTCCTGAGAATCGCCATCATCGGACACCAGCCACTGAAGGCCGACTGAAACAGGTTCAGCCCCACGAAGAGCGTGAACCAGAGAAAGCCTGGGTGCACGTAGATGCCAAGCAGCACGCTCGCGGCCACGAAGCCACCGCCAATCATCCGCAGCATCGGTTCAACAGTCATCGGTCAACTCCTTCGTCAGTTAGCGTGCGTTACAAATTACGCGTAGCGGGTCCTGTCGCTGGACAGCCCCACCCGTGCTCGGCGCGGGCGGGGCGCCCCGCCCAGCGCCACCCGCGAGCCGTAATTTCGCCGTGCGCACTTAGGCGGTCGTCACGGCGCGAGGCCGCCGGGCCATGTAATAGAGCACCGGCACGGCCATGCGGGAGAGCAGGAGCGAGGCGACCTCGCCGGCCATCAGCGAGATGGCCAGGCCCTGAAAGATCGGGTCGAAGAGGATGACGCCCGCGCCCACGATGACGGCGGCGGCCGTGAGGGCCATCGGGCGGAACCGTACGGCGCCGGCATCGACGACCGCCTGCTCGAGCGGCAGCCCGTCGCGGAGCCGCAGCTCGATGAAGTCCACGAGGATGATGGAATTGCGCACCACGATGCCCGCGCCGGCGATGAACCCGATCATCGACGTGGCCGTGAAGAACGCGCCCATCGCCGCGTGGGCCGGTAGGATGCCGACGAGCGAGAACGGGATAGCCGCCATGATGAGGAGCGGTGTCGTGAACGACTGGAACCAGCCCACCACCAGGATGTAGATGAGGACCAGCACCGCCGCAAACGCAAGGCCGAGGTCGCGGAATACTTCGATCGTGATGTGCCACTCCCCGTCCCACTTCATCGCGTACTTCGACGTGTCGGTGGGCTGCACGGCGTTGAAGACCTCGAGCCCGTAGCCTTCGGGAAGCGCCAGGGCCTTGATGTCCTCGTTCATCCGCGAGATGGCATACACCGGGCTCTCTTTCCCACCGGCGAGATCCGCGGTCACATACGTCACTGGCTGCAGGTTCTTGTGGTACAGGCTCGTGTCTTCCTGAGTGCGGACCGTGCGGGTCAATTCACCCACGGCGACCGGAACCGTGCCGCCAAGCCTGATGGCCCGGACATAATCGAGGCCGCGCGCGTCCCGTGGCAGCCGCAGGATGATCGGCACGTCCTCCCGCGCCTGCTCTGTATGGAGCAGGCCGACGGTTTCGCCCGCGCCCGCCATGCGCACCACCGATGCCACGTCCGACGGTGAGAGCCCGGCCGCGGCGGCCTTCTCGCCATCGACGATCAGCCTCACCTTGGGCTGTGGCGCTTCGACGTACCAGTCGACGTCCACGACGCCTGGCGTCCGGTCGAAGATCGACTTGATCTGCTGCGCAACCTCCTGCCGGCGTCCGGCGTCCGGTCCGTAGACTTCCGCCACCATCGTCTGCAGCACGGGCGGTCCTGGCGGCACTTCCGCCACCTGCATCGTCGCGCCGTTCGCCCGCGCGATGGGTGCGAGCCGGTCGCGCACGCGGCGTGCGATGTCGTGGCTCTGCGCCGACCGCTCCCCCTTGGGCACGAGGTTCACCTGCAGGTCCGCCAGGTGCGGCGCCTGCCGGAGAAAGTAGTGCCGCACGAGGCCGTTGAAGTTGTAGGGCGCCGCCGTGCCGACATACTGCTCCACGTCCACGACGGCCTCGTCGGTGAGGACGGCCGCGGCCAGCGCGGACGTCACGCGCGCTGTCTCTTCGAGCGCGGTGCCCTCCGGCATGTCAACCACCACCTGGAACTCGCTCTTGTTGTCGAACGGCAGCATCTTCACCGTGACCAGTTGCAGCGGCACGAGCGCCGCGGCGGCCACAAGCAGGACGGTGACCCCGGCCAGAAAGAGCAGACGCATCCGACCGCTCGCGATGAGTGGTCCCATCACACGCCGATAGAGCCGTGTGAACAGGTCTTCATCATCGTGGTCATGGTGTGCCGCGGGCTTCAGGAGCCGCACGGACGCCCACGGCGTCACGATGAAGGCAATCAGGAGCGAGAAGACCATCGCCGCCGACGCGCCGACCGGGATGGGCCGCATGTAGGGCCCCATGAGTCCGCCGACGAACGCCATCGGCAGAATGGCGGCCACCACGGCCAGCGTCGCCAGGATCGTGGGATTGCCCACCTCGTCCACGGCGGCAATCGCGGTGGCCACGAGTCCCTGCGCGGGCGCCCCGGCCATCCGCGCGTGGCGCACGATGTTCTCGACGACCACGATCGCGTCGTCCACCAGAATGCCGATCGAGAAGATGAGGGCAAACAGCGTGATGCGGTTCAGCGTGTAGCCGTAGAGGTAGAACATGAAGAGCGTGAGCGCCAGCGTCACCGGGATCGCGATGAGCACAACGGCCGCTTCCCGCCGGCCGAGCACGATCCAGATCAGCAGCGACACCGACAGCACCGCCAGCAGCATGTGCCACAGCAGCTCGTTGCTCTTCTCGGCGGCGGTCTCGCCGTAATTGCGGGTGAGCGTGACGCGCACATCGGCGGGAATCAGCGTGCCCCGCAGCATGTCGAGTGTCGCCGTGACGCGCTGGCCCACGTCGATCGCGTTGGTCCCCTTGCGCTTTGCCACCGACAGCGTGACGGCCGGTTCGGCGCCGGTCGCGCGGGATTGAAACACGACATAGGCCGTCGGCTCGGCATCGCCCTCGGTGACCGTCGCCACGTCCCGCACGAGCAGGGACCGTCCGCCCGATGACGCCACCACGACGTTGCGCACGGCGTCGGCCGAGGCCAGCTGTCCGCCCGCTTCAAGCGCACTGACCTGTCCTCCCGCCACAGGACCGGCCAGGGTCATCCGCGCATTGGCACGCGCGAGCGCCTGCCGCACCGCCGCCGGATCCACGCCGTGCGCCATCAGGCGCGCCGGGTCGATGGTGACGCTGAGCTGACGAGGCCGTCCGCCGATGAGCGTCACCTCGGACACATCGGGCACTTCCGCCACGGCATCACGCAGCTGCGCGGCCAGCGTCCTCAGCTGGTCGTCGCCGTAGCGCGTCGACGACAGCGTCACGGCAAGAATCGGCACGTCGTCGATCGAGCGCGGCTTGACGAGCGGGCCGATCGCACCCGGAGGCACGCGGTCCATGTTGGCGGCCAGCTTCTCGTTGAGCCGGACGAGCGCGGCCTCTTCCGGTTCTCCCACGCGGAAGCGCACCACCACCATCGACTGCCCGGGGCTCGAGGTCGAGTAGACGTACTCGACGCCGGGCACTTCCCACAGGAGCCGTTCCATGGGGCGTGTGACGCGCTGCTCGATGTCGGCCGGCGTGGCGCCTGGCATTTGGACGAAGACGTCCACCATCGGGACGACGATCTGCGGCTCCTCTTCGCGCGGCAGTGCCACCACCGCCAGTGCGCCAAGGGCCACGGACGCCACGATGATGAGCGGCGTCAGTTTTGAGTTGATGAAGGCGGCGGCCATCCGCCCCGCCATGCCGTAAGAAGGTGTCACCGCCGCCCCCCGGCCGTGACACGGCGACCGTCCGCCACGCCAGGTGGCGGCGAGACGATCACGGTGTCGCCGGCGGCGAGACCCGCGAGCACTTCGGTGTCCCGGATGTTCACGAGACGCAGGTGGGCGGTGCCGTCGCTCACGACGAACACCGAAGTTACTTGTCCCTGCCGAACGACAGCGTTGCGCGGCACGGTGAGCACCTGTCGGGATGAACCGGCAAATTGCGCACGACCGAACATGCCGGATCGCAGTCCGGCGCCGTCAGGCAGGGCGATCTTGACGAGGAAGGCCCGAGCGTCGACCTCAGTCGCCCGGCTGATCTCGGACACGCGGCCCTGCACCTCGCGCGGGGCACTCGCGTCCGCATCGATGCGCACGGCGACGGCGCCGCCCACGGCTATCTGCCCCAGGCGCGATTCATCGACACGCACGTCGAGCCGGAACCCGCGCGTGTCCTCCACACGCAGCAGCGGCGTCCCCGGAGCGGCCATGTTGCCCGGCTCCACCATCTTCTCGGTCACGACACCATCAAACGGCGCCGTGATGCGCGTGTAGGATTCGGTCGCATCCGCGACCTGAGTGGCCGCCTGCGCGGCATCCAGACCCGACGCCGCCTCGAGAACGCGCGCGGCTGCGGCGGCCACCGTGGCCTCGGCGCCGCGCAGGGCGGCGGTCGCCGCGTCCAGTTCCTGCGATGTGGCTGATTGCCTGGCCTGCAGCGTCGCGATGCGGTCGTAGGTCGCACGCGCGAGCACGAGCGCCGCCTGCGCGGCGCGCTCCCCGGCCGCGGCGGCCGCGGCACCCTGACTCGCACCCTCCGTGCGTGCACGCGCACCCCGTGCCTGCGCCTCGAGGTCTCGCCCGTCGAGCACGAGCAGCAGTTGACCCGCACGCACGCGGTCGCCCGGCGCCACGCGCACCTCCAGGACCGGAGCCAGGATTCGCGCCATTAGCGTCGCCGTGGTCCGCGCCTGCACCACACCGCCGGCCTCGACGGCATCGGTGAGGTCCGACATCCCGACCGTCGCGACCGAGACCGTGATGGGTGCAGCCGTGTCGGCGGCGACCCGTTCGGGCGCACGGGAGCAGGCCGTCGCCGTGAGCGCAAGAAGGAGCAACGCTCCGCCAACAACCCGTGCGCGTGTCCACATCACCATGTTCGTCATCGTGTCCCCACGGCGCGATCGAGCGCAGCGCCAGCCAGCATCACGTCCACATGCGCCGCCGCCTGGCGGGCGTCGGCTTGTTGCACAACCTCGGCCGCCCGCACCAGTGCGGAGACGTCGACGAGGCCACCTTCATAGCGGTCGCGAATGATGCGGTGGCTCTCGCGAGCCTGCGCCACCGCCGCGCGCCCGACCACCTCGGCCGCGCGGGCCGCTTCCAGCTGTGCCAGGGCCACGCGAACGTCAAGGCGAACCGCGATGTCCGCCTGCTGCCGTTCAAGCGCCCGCTGCGACTGCTGCTCGCGCGCTTCGGCGATGCGGGCGCGGTCCGCGAATCCCCGGAACACGTTGATCTGACCGGCGGCACCCACGACCCAGCTCGACGCCGGCGCGTGCCACACGCCACTGTTGGCCTCCCACCCGGCCTGCACCGTCACGCGTGGGAGAAAGGCGGCCCGGGCCGCATCCACGGCCGATGCCGCCAACTGTTCCTGCAGGGCCGCCAGCTTGACGTCCGGACGTGCGGCGAGCGCCGCGGCTTCGAGGGCGGCCAGCGACACGTCGACTGGTGCCGAAGGCGCAGGTGCGACCTCCAGATCGAAGACCGTATCGAGCGGTTCGCCGAGGATCTGATTGAGACGGGCCCGGGCAATGCTGACGTCGGCGTTGGCGCGAATCTGCTGTGCGCGCATCTGCGCCAGCGAGACCTCAACCTGCAGCACGTCGGCGTCGGTCACGACACCAGCGTCACGCCGGCTCCGGGCCAG
>CANJYC010000028.1 GCA_947478985.1 Acidobacteriota bacterium
GAGCTCGTCAATCGTGCCGCGGACGGGCACACCCATGATCCAGCGATGCGCCTTGGCGGGATCGTCGTCGATGAAGGCGACCGGGTTCATGTTCCAGAGCGTGTTGGCCCGCATCTCGCGCACCAGTGTCTGCCCGAACTGGCCGGCGCCGTAGACGAGCATGCGCGTGCTGCGCTTGTTCCGCGTGGCCGCCACGAGACTCATCGACCGGAACGAGCCACGGGTGGCGACAATCGCCACCGCCAGCAGCAGGGCATCGAGCACGAACACCACGCGCGATGACCCCTCCCCGCGATACACGTAATAGGACGCCACCACCGACACCAGCGAACCGATGCCGACGCCGCGCACCACGGCGGTCAGGTCACGCAGGCCGAAGGTTTCCCACGAGCGCTGGTAGAGGCCCGACGCGTAGAGCGAGGCGAGCTTGCAGCCGAGCACGACCGGCAGCGTGGCCGTGAAGTACGGGAGGAAGTTGTCCAGCTCCTCACCGTCGAACCGGAGCCGGTACGAGGCGTAGTAGCACACGGTGATGAGCACCAGGTCGAGCAACACCTCACCGGCGTGCCAGCGGAACGCGAGGTCCTTCAGGAACGGCGCGAAGGTCGACTTCTGCAGCGCCTGGAAATCCTCGGCGTCATACGCGGACACGCGGGCGAGGAACACGCCCAACAGGATGACGAGCACGACAAACACCGCCACGGCCGGCAGCATCGGTTCGACACCGCTGAAGGCGATGAGGAGCCACGCCGTACCGCCGCCGGCGAGCGCCAGCAGATAGAGGATACGGACCGCGCTCCGTTCGGAGAACCCGAGCGACACGAGCCGGTGTGAGATGTGATCGGTGCCGCCCTTGGTGGCCCGCCGGCCGGCAAGGCGCCGGAGCACCAGAACGAAACCGGTGTCGAAGATCGGCACCACCAGAATCAGGATGGCGATGACGGTAGGACTGATGAAGGCAATGCGCGTGTTGAATACCGGCACGAGCGACGCGGCGCCGAGCGTGGCGCCGATGAAGAGGCTCCCGGAATCGCCCATGAACAGGCGCGCGGGCGTGCGGTTCCAGTAGAGAAACCCGAGGAGCGAACCGGCCAGCGCGGTCAGCAGCAGCGCCAGCGCGGGCCCGAGCGAGTGGCCGAGCAGGTTCACGAAGAAGAGCGCCGCGATGAGGCCGATCCCGGCAGCCAGGCCGTCCATGTTGTCCAGCAGGTTGAGCGCATGGCACACGCCGGCGAACCAGACGATGGATACGAGGGTGTAACTGGTGGGCACCGCGCCCTCCGGTTCGGCACCGGCCAGCGCGAAGACGAGAAAGGCGCCAATGGCCAGCGAGGCGACCAGCTTCGCCAGTGGGGAGAGCTGCAGCCGATCGTCGAGTAGGCCGACGATGAACATCGCCAGCGCGGCCATCAACACCGGCGCCCACGAACTGGGCAGGCCCACCAGATCCGGCCGCGTGAACAGCGTCACCGCACCGGCCAGCGTGCCGAGCGCAATCGCAATCCCGCCCATCGTCGGCGTGGGCGTGCTGTGCCAGCGATCGGGCCTCGGCGGCACCACGGCGCCGATGGCGGGTGCGGTACGCCGCACCAGCCAACCGGCCGCAACGGACACGACCGTGGCGATGACGAATGCGATCAGGTAGAACAAATCAGGATGTCACGAGCTGGGACGCCTTCGCGCCCTTGTCACGCAGCACAAATGGCACGCGCTTCAGAATACCCTCGCAGATGGTATCAAGCCCCTGGGATTCCCCAGGCAGCAGCTGCTTCAGGCTGTCGAGCTTGAGCTGGTAGATCGGATACCCCGCTTTTGGCTCGATGAAGGTCAACGGGATCATGCGGTTGAAGAAGAAGTGGTAGGCGTAGCGCCTGGCCCGCGCGAGCTGCGCGGCCCCGAGACGGTCCGCGAACGGCAGCTGGCCGAGAATTCTGAAATAGTCGGCCGGCGAGGTCGCATCGTGCGTCACGCCCTTGTTCCGGATCCAGGCTTCGCCGGCGACGATGACCGGCAGACCGACACTGGTCAGCTCCACGCCCATCTTGGTCGAATAGATGATCGCGGCATTGCACAATGACATCAGCACGTAGGTGCTCATGTCGCTCTCCGGCGGAACCACGAAGATGTTCGGCGCCAGCCGCGGCACGCGCTTCTTCAGCTCCTCCAGAATCGGCTGCCGCGAGCGTGGGAAGCCGCTGATCTCGGCCGGGTGCACACGGATGAGGAGCTGCAGATCCGGGCGCGTGGCGAAGTACTCGCACGTCTGCACCAGCCACTCCAGCATGCTCGGGAACGCGTTCGACGGGTAGTGAAGCTGCGCGTCCCAGGTGACGCTGGTCGGCAGACCGATGATCGGCTTGTTCACGTCGAGCCCGAGCCGCGCGGCGATCTCCTGCTGATCCTGCTTGCGAGGGCGATGGAACACGATCCAGTCGAAGAGCCCCTCGCGCCGGCTCGCCAGATACTGCATCAGTTCGCGGTCCTGCGCGGGCGACAGCTCCATCTGCTCCCAGAGATCGAGCGGTTCGGTCATGAGCGTGTGATGGTAGGTGTCCTCATGACTGAAGATGAACCGGCGCTTGCGGTACGCGACGTTCCACGTCGACACGTGTACCCGCTCCTGCCGCGCCACGGCGCCGACGATGCCCCACGGCACGTAGATCCCGTGCGTGAACACGGCCGACGAAAAGGTAATCGTCCGGAACAGGCGGCGCGTGGCGAACGCCGTCAGCAGCGCCGACTCGAGATAGCGGCGCAGGACCGCCTCACCATGGGGCTCGGTGTCCAGCGACCCGCTGGCAAAGAACCGCAGCGCCCCAGCGTGCGCGTGCTCGCCGATGGCGAGTCCGTCCAGCTCGAACTTCGGAATGGCCGCGAGTGGAATGGAAGTCGCGATCTGGACCGCCTCGGCGCGATCCTCCGGCTTCAGCCAGTCACTGTAGCGATGGACCGTAATCCCGAGCTGGGCATAAACGCGCTCAGCCGGCCACGCGCAATCGCGGCACAGATCGCGCCCAGGTCCACGCTCAGCGAAGCGAGCGACGTTCGGGTAGAGCGAGGCCTCGCACTCGGCGCAGGCGCTGAGGGCGCCATCGCAGAGGAGCGCGTGCACCTCGGCACCGCGGAATGTCAGCGCCGCAGTGAGCGCACTCTCGAGCGATACGGCGTGGGCGTAGGAACCGATGCCCGTGGCCATCAGCACGCGTGGCCCGCCCTGTGCGGCCGCACGCGCGGACGGCCAGATCGGGTCCGCATCGATGAGCGCCTTCCAGTCCGGATACGCGTCGCGTCGGGCGTAGTACCACCGGCGCGCGAGGCGCGTGGCGCGCCAGAGCGCCGGCAGCCGACGAATGCCGTGTCTCATGTGGGCATGCGCGCGTCGGGCTCCGGGCTGCTGACCCCGATCATCGCCAGGAACTCATGGGGCGGCGGCAGCTGTTCGAGCACTCGCCAGGCTCCGTGGGCCTGCAGTTCAGCCAGCGAGTAGCCTCCGGTGGCCACGGCGATCGTCCGGGCACCGATGGCATTGGCGCAGTCAATGTCGTGCGGGGTGTCGCCGATCACGAAAACACGCTCCTCGTCGACGGGAGCCGCACGACGGGCGAGCGCCATCGCCCGCTCGGCAATCGTTGACCGATCGCGCGCGTCCTCGGCAAACGCGCCGTCCGGGAAGTAGTGCCAGAGGTCGTAGTGCGTGAGCTTGGCATTCGCACCGCCCCGCGTGTTGCCGGTCAGCAGATACGAGCGGACCGCATCCGACCCGCGAAGCAACACGAGGATCTCGCGCACGTGAGGCATAACGTGCCCGTGCCTCTGCGGGAGAAACGTCGGGAGCAGCTGCTCGTACCGCCGCACCATTCGCTGCAGCGTGTCGCCGCCGGCCTCGACGCCAAGATGCTCAAAGGTCCGGACCGCGATCTGGTAGTCAGTCAGCCCGGCGATCCGGAACATCGTCAGGTCAAATTCCTTATGCGTGACCTCGCGGACGGCCTGTTCCCAGGCCGGCACGCCCCCCTTCGCAGTGGTGAGCAGCGTGCCGTCGATATCCCAGAAAAGGACCGTCATGCGAGCTGGGGGACGGCCGCGCGCAGGCGCGTGACCAGTCCGGCGACATCGAGTCCGTGATGGGCGAGCACTTCATCGTTGGTGCCGCACTCGGGCAGTTCGGCCACGCCGATGCGGACCACGCGTGCGGCCGGCTCCAGGCCGAGGCCCGCAATGGCCGCGGCGATCATCTCGCCCTGACCACCGTGCAGGTAGTGATTGTCGAGCGTCGCGATGGCGCGCCGGCTGCCGATGACCTCCGCCAGCCATACCGGGTCGACACGGTTGAGCCACGGCAGGTTGACGACGCGGATGCTCACGCCGCGGGCCTTCTCGATGGCGTCGGCTGCGGCAACGGCATTCGACAGCAGCCACGGACCGTAGGCAAAGGCCACGGCGTCGGCGCCCTCGCGCGCGACCCAGCCCTGTCCGACCGTGACGCGCGTCTTCTCGGGATACGCGAATGTCAGCGGCCACTTCACGGACACGAGACGCAGATACGCGCTCTCGCTGACCTCGTTGACAAGATGACCGAAGAGGGCGTGGACTTCCGCCTCGCACGACGGCTCGGCCATCAGCATCTTCGGCATCGCCCCAAGAGCCGAGATGTCGCGCACCGACTGATGCGAGTGTCCGGGTCCACCGGGCAGCAGGCCCGCGAGCGAGCCGACGTAGATGACCTTGGACGACTCGCTGCACTGGTTGTAGATCTGCTCGTTCGGGCGCGCGGCCAGGAAGCAGGCAAACGAGTGGACGATTGGCAGCGTGCCGCGGCGCGCCATGCCCGCGGCCATCGACACCATGTCCTGTTCAGCGATGCCGCACTCGACGAAGCGATCCGGATAACGGGCCGCAAACGACACGAGTCCGCAGTCCTTGATGAGGTCGGCGTCGAGGGCGAGGAGTTCCGGGCGCCGCGCCGCCTGCTCGAGCAACGCGCGATCGTAGGCGGCGATCAGGTTGTCGGTCTGCCTCGGCTCGCGCCGGGGCGCGCGGACGCGCGTCTCGGTCTTGAGCGGGCCAAGTCCGAGCGCGGCCATCTGCTGCCTGGCCGCGGCGAGCAACTCCGCGAGGGCCGCCGTATAGTTCGCCTCGCTCGGCGCGCCCGAGTGGTAGGGGTAGAGTTCGCCGTCCTTGAGCGCCGGCCCCTCCATGAAGCTGACGCCCTTCCCCTTCACCGTGTCCGCGACGATCACCTTGGGACGATCGGTGACCGCGTCGAGCGATCGGAACGTCCGCTCGAGC
This sequence comes from Acidobacteriota bacterium, assembly GCA_947478985.1. Lineage (GTDB taxonomy): Bacteria > Acidobacteriota > Vicinamibacteria > Vicinamibacterales > UBA2999 > CANJYC01. Next base: position 5,290 of record CANJYC010000028.1, read on the forward strand.
GCCGGCACATCGTGGCCGTCCACGCGACTCACATGCCATCCGAATGCCCGCAGCTTGGCTTCCAGGTCGCCGAGGTGGCTGACCTTCTGCACCCAGGTGTCGGACTGGAGCTTGTTGTGATCGATGATGGCGACGATCTCGTGGAGGCCGCGATTGACGCCGGAGACCAGCGATTCCCAGAACTGGCCCTCCTGCAGCTCCCCGTCGCCCGTCAGCACGAAGATCCGCCGCGGCGTGCCCGCATGGCGGTTCGCAATCGCCATGCCCTTCGCCTTTGAGATGCCCATCCCGAGCGATCCGGTATTCGCCTGGATGTACGGCGTCTCGACGTGCGGGTGTCCGGGCAGGCCGTGCAGGCGCCGCAACTCGTGGAGCTTCTCTGCGGGTAACAAGCCGAGCCCGATCAGCACGGAATAGAGACCCGGCGCGTCATGCCCCTTCGATGAGAAGAAGATGTCGCACGCCGCCGGCCCCTTGTCGAGATCCCGCAGCTCGTTGAGGAAGAGCCAGCTCATGATCTCGATCGAGCTGAAGCTGGTGCCGATGTGCCCGGACCACGCACCCGTGATCATGTAGAGCGTATTGATTCGCGCAAGGGCCGCGAACGCGCGTGCGCGGTCCGCCACGGGAGCCTTCGCACCGATTACTCGGCGGAATTCGTCGACCGGTACGAACTGGAGGTCGAGGCTCTCACCCTGGTCTGTCTGTAAATCACCCATCTGTTTTGGTCTTCCGTCTCAAAGGGTCCCCGCCAAACGGCGCCTGTGCAATCGGTGACAGTGTCACCGTCCCATCAGCCACCAGCCGTTCGGCCACCATCCAGTCGTACGGGTCGTTGATGTCGAATCCTTCATGCCCATCGGTCACGAACGGGACCAGGACGTCGCCGGCAATGGAGCGCCGCTCGAAGACCACGCGCGTCCAGGCCATCTCGAGCGAGGCATTCTGAACGTAGACAGGCGGCAGCGCCTGATACGGCGTGCTGTGCCACGGCTGCTCAGCGGGACCGAACGGGAGCAGCGGAAACATCCGCTCGCCCCGCACCACCCACATCTTGCCCGGGTGCTGTGTGCACTTCTCGATGGCACGCAGCGAGTCGACGCCCTCCTGCGCGGTAAACGTCTCCCACGCACGGCGCATCGTCGCCGCAGTTCTGAATGGGCTCGTGGGGCGCAGCAGGCTGAAGCAGTCCCAGGTCCGTCCCTGCCACTTGAGCTCGGTCAGCGTGTGCTCGACCCACTCGATATCCGGCGACGTGTCGCCGGCGAATGGCGCGGGCCGGAGAAACGGCACCTCGGCCCCGTAGTGGCGCGCGATCGCGGCGATCTCCTCAGAATCCGTTGACACGATCACCGACTCGAAGATCCGGCTCTCAATCGCGGGAACGATCGTGTAGGCGAGCATCGGGTGACCATGCAACGTCCGCACGTTCTTACCAGGCACGCGCTTGCTGCCCTGGCGTGCGGGAATCAGGGCCACTGCCGACGGCGTCGCTCCGGTAGGTCTGGACATCACGACCTGCGCTACACCTGCCCCGGATGGTGATTGATGTACACGGTCTTCAGGTCGGAGTACACGTCGAGCGCCTGCGTGCCGGCTTCCCGCCAGCCGTTCCCCGACTGACGCAGCCCGCCAAACGGCATGTGAGGCTCGCTGCCGTAGGTGCCGCCGTTGACCACCGCGACGCCCGCCTGAATCCGACCGACAAAGGCCATCGCCCGGTTGATGTTCTGCGTGTGAATCGAGGCCGTGAGCCCGAACGGCGAATCATTCGCCATCGTCACCGCCTCCTCGAAATCCCTGACGCGGTAGAGAATGGTGATCGGCCCGAAGAGCTCGCTCCGCGAGATCTCGTCGTTAGCCCCCACGTGCTCGAGGATCGTGGGCGCCACGAAGAAGCCGGTGCCGTGCGACGCGTCCGTCAGCCGCGACCCGCCGGTCAGCACCGTCGCGCCGGCCTCCCGTGCGCGCGCCACCGACGCCAGCATGTTGTGCATCTGCTGTTCGTTGATCACCGGGCCGAAGTCATCGGTGTCGGCGGTGCCCACCTTCAGTTTGTGTGTGGCCTCGAGCAGCAGCGCTGTGAAACGATCGTAGACCGCGTCGAACACCAGAATGCGGCTCCCGGCGGCGCAGCGCTGCCCGGCATTGCTGAACGCCGACCCGAGGGTCCACGTCACGGCATTCTGCAGGTCGGCGTCGTCGCAGACGATGAGCGGGTTCTTGCCGCCGAGCTCGAGGCAGACTTTCGCGAGCCGTCGCCCCGCGGTTTCGGCAATCCAGCGGCCAACCTCGCACGACCCCGTGAAACTCACGACGGCCACATCGGGATGCTCGACGAGCGGCGCGCCGGCCTCCTCGCCGAAGCCGTGCAGCGTCTGATACACACCGTCCGGCACACCGGCCTCTCGCGCCAACTCACCGAAGGCCCACGCCGAGATCGGTGTATCCTCCGACGCCTTGAGGATGGCGGCATTGCCGCAGAGTAGTGCCGGAAAGGCTTTCCACGCGACGTTGGCGATGGGCGTATTGGCCGCGATGATGAGTCCCGCCACACCGAGCGGTTGCCGCATCACCATCGCGGTCCGGTTCGGCACCGCGCTCGTCGTCGTCTGCCCGTAGAAGCGGCGTCCCTCGCCTGCGACGAAGAACCCCATCTCGATCGCAGCGTCGGTCTCGCCAAGCGCATCCTTCTGCGACTTGCCGGTCTCGAGTGACACGAGCGATGCGAGGGTCTCGCGATGCTCGCGCATCAGCATCGCAATCTGGCGCAGCATCTCCCCGCGCCGGACCACCGTCAGCGCCGCCCACGCGGGCTGGGCCTGCTTCGCACGCGCGATCGCGAGATGCACGTCTTCAACCGTTGATCGTGCGACCTGACAGATCTCACGGCCGTCGGCCGGATTCACCTTCGCAAACGTGCCGCCCAGGAGCGCGGGGGCCGATACGCCTCCGATCTGGTTGGGCACGACGGCCGGACACTTAAGCACGGGCATCACTCTGGACTCTGCCGATCTTGGCCGCCGCAAGCGCGCGTCGGCGGGCCATATGTTGGCGGCGAGCGGACAGGCGCAAGAACCCCGCGCGCGCCAGCCAGGGCCGCGCGTCCCCTTGCCGATAGTAGTCACGCGTCGCAGCGAAAGCGGCCGCGGCCGGCGCCGGCACGGTGTCGGGGCTGGCGCTCCGCTTCGCGAGCACCCTCAGGCGGCGACTGGCGTGCGGGTCCGCCTTCGCCGCCGCCACGTCAGGCGGCGCCTGCACGGGAATCCACCCGGCCATGGCGAGCAGGGCTCGAAGACACGGCCACGTATAGGCCACGATGTGCGCGCGGCCATTGAGCACGTACTTGTAGTCGCGATGCACGGGCAATGTGTCGAACCGCGGCACGCTCACACTCAGGAACCCGGTCGGTTGCGAGGCGGCCGCGAACTGCCGCAGCAGATCGAGCGGATGCGGCACGTGCTCGAGCACGTGATGCGCCGCGATGAGGTCAAAGGTCGGCACCGCCGGCACTGACTCCAGGCGGTGATGGCGGCGGAACGCCGTATCCTTCGCGGGCTCGATGCCCCAGGTGTCCCATCCGAACGCCTGAAGTTCGTCGAGAAGCTTGCCGCCCCCGCAGCCGAAGTCCAGCGCACGCGCACCGGCCGGGGGCGCTTCGAGCCGCAGGTCTCCACGGATGGCGTCGAAGGTCCGGAACCACGTCCCCTCGGTGCCTTTCGTGGCGTGCACCCCGGCATCCGAGTCGGCGCCTCGCCATGTCCCCTCAGGACTGTAGAACGCGTCCAGCGATTCCTGGGACGGCTGCGGGTTCGCGAAGACCATGCCGCAGGTTTCACAGGCGCATACAAACGCCACCGAGCGGTTGCGCTGCGGCAGGATATCGAGATCGATGAGCGCGCGTGAGTTGCAGGCGGGACAGTCGAAGCGTTCCCCGCGGGCACGCCAGATCAGCCGACGTGAGATCCGCCTGGCCTGGACGCGCCAGCTACCAGGCAGTGAATCCACCGTCCACCCGAAGTTCGTGTCCAGTGACGTAGGAGGATGCTGCCGAGGCCAGGAATACGAGCGGCCCCTTGAGATCGTCGGCCTCGGCCATGCGGTGCAACGGCACGCGCGCCCCGTACTTCGCCTTGAACTGCCCGTCCTGCCCGGCCAGTACGCCGCCGGGCGACAGCGTGTTGACGCGCACGCCGCGGTCGGCCCAGTGCGTGGCGAAGAACTTGGAGAGGTTCACGACCCCGGCCTTGGAAGCCCCGTAGGCCGGAGACTTGATGAAGGGCACGTTGCCGGCAATGTGATCGTAGAAGTGCGGGTCCGGTGAGACCGAGGCGTAGAGCGAGCCGATGTTGATGATGGACCCACCGGCGCCGGCGGCCATCCGCTCGCCGAAGACCTGAATCACCTGAAACGTGCCGAGCAGATTGACCTCGACCATCCGGCGAAACTGGTCGATGGGCAGCTCGTGCAGCGGATGACGGCCTGCGGGGCTGTCCGGCGGCTGGTCGATTCCGGCGTTGTTGACCAGGATCACCGGCGCGCCCATCTGCGCGGCCACCGCGTCAGCCGCCCGCTCGATGGAGGCGCGATCCGTGATGTCGCAATCGAACCGGCGTACACGGTTTCCCCCACGTGCCGTCACGGTGTTGAAGGCGTCTGAACTCGTGGCTCCCGGCAGCTCGAGCGCCGCCACAGTGGCACCGGCTTCTACGAGCGCATCGACCCAGATCGGACCGAGTTTCCCGCAGGCGCCCGTGACGACCGCGACGCGGTTGTCGAGGCGAAACGCGTCGCTCACGAACGCGCGAGCTCGGCGTTCCGGCTGAGAACCTCGAAGCTGAGGAAGTCGTCGGCGTGCAACGGCTTCAAGGTGGCGTGGCCGAGCACCTTGTCGAGCTCGTAGGGCGGAATGCCCCCGCCGGGCGACTTCATCACGATGTCCTCGCGTCCGAGCACGTGGCCCGCCGGCAGATCGCGCGCGATGACCAGGCTCTTGCCCATCTTGATGATCGGGGCCTTCTCGCTGTCGTAGATCTTCTTGACGCCGTTCCCCATGGCCTTGTGCGTGCGTTCGAGGTCGCGGACCATCTTGCGCAGGCCGACCGGCTCGAGCGAGAACGCGTGATCGGTCCCCTTCATCGCCCGGTTCAGCGTGAAGTGCTTCTCGACGATGCGGGCGCCGAGCATGTAGGCCGCCACCGGCATAGCGATGCCGTTGTCGTGACTGGAAAAACCGATGACGGCGTTCGGGAACCGATCCCGGTAGGTGCCGATGACGCGCAGATCGAGCTCCTCGAAGGCCGCCGGGTAGCCGGCGGTGCACTGCAGGATGGCGAGCTGCGGGTTGATCGGCATGATCGTGTCGTAGGCGCGCTGCACGTCTTCGATGAGCGCCCCGCCGGTCGAGATGATCACCGGTTTACCGAAGGCCGCGACGTGCTTGAGCAACGGCGTGCTCTTCAGGTCGCCGGACGCGATCTTGTAGGCCGGCACGTCGAGACCATGCAGAAAGTCCGCGCTGGCCAGATCGAAGGCCGTGGAAAAGAAGTCGACGCCCAGCTCTTTGGCGTAGGCCTGCAATTCCCGGTATTCCTTCTCGCCGAACTCCAGGAACTCCCGATGCTCACCGTAGGTGGCGCCGAAGCTGTTCTCGTTGTCGTACGGCTTGTCGTAGGCTGCGCGCGTGTACAGCCCGCGGTTGTCCCGCTTCTGCAGCTTGACCGCCTGCGCGCCGGCGAGCTTCGCCTCGCGAAACAGTTCGCGCGCCTTCTCGACGCTCCCCTGATGGTTGTGACCAATCTCCGCGATGACGTAACACGGCGTGTGGTCGCCGACCTCGTGGGCGCCGATTCTGAATGTCCCTGCCACTGTCAGCTCCTAGGTGCGAACGACCGGGCGCAACTGGGCCACGAGCTGGTCCCAGCCGTACTGCGCGTGCGCGATATCGCGCGCCGCGAGCCCGATCCGCTGCGTCAGCTCCACATCGGGAAGCCGATCGCACAGGTTGATATCAATCACGTTCTTCATGTGGGTGAGCCCGGCCGGCGAGTGCGCGTCCAGGTTCGTAATCACGGTGCAGCCGCTTTCCATCGCAGCGTTCACGGTGGTGTTGTTGGCCCGCAGGCCCTTTTCGAAGAACGCGGCGAGGAAGGTGCAGTCGATCAGGTGGTTGTAGACGGCCGTATCGGACAGGTATCCCATGAAATAGACCTGGCCGTTGAAGATCGACTGCAGCTCTTCGAAGCGCACTACGAACGAGCCGTCGAAGCTCGTGTTCTCGTGCAGCGCGGTCGAGACGTAGACGGAGTAGGTCTTGCCGGTCGCGTCGAGCAGATCGCGCAGCCGGCGATAGAGCGGCACGCGAATCTTGTGCGCCATGCCGAAGGTGAACACCGAGATGTCGGTCTGCTGAAACCGTGCCGGGTTGAGGATGGTGCCCGGGCAGAACAACTCGCAGATGTCGGGCCGGGCCGGCCGCAGCACCTCAAAGAGCTCGCGGTTGCCGCAGTAAACCCTGCTGGCTGCTGCCACGAGCCGCTTCTCCATCTCACTGCCGTCGAACGCATGGAGGAACAACTCGAACTTGCCGGCGTGTGCCTGACTCCAGAGGTCGAGATCGGCGGTATCGGCCTCGCTGAACTCCGACATCTTCAGGGACAGCAGCGGAAGGCGATAGTTGCCGAGCTCGACAGCCCGGATGCCGACCACGGGCACGTCAAGGTGCCGGGCAAGAATGGTATTGAACTTGGCGATCCCACAGGTCCACGGGTTCAGGTGGTATCCGCCGATGCAATCAATCATGTATGCAATATCAGTTTCGAGTGGCCAGCCAGGCCGCCGTTCGCCAGGCTCTTCATTCTACATAAAGTGCAGGTCGCCCCCCGTCCCCTCAAAGGAGCTGCCCGACGGCCCGCAGGTCGAGTGCGGCAAACGGGGCGGCGCCGACCTGCCGGTACGCGGACTTTGCCGCGTACAGGTGCGGGGTGAGGAAATAGTCATCCGCGAACACCGCCAGTGTCTCGGTCCCGAGCAATGGCGCCAGCCACGCCAGGCTGCCGCAGGTCCCAAGGTAGAGCGAGGCGCGGGCAATGACCGCCGCCTGGACGGCCAGGTTGTTCTGCGGCGTCAGGTGCGGCGCGAGCGACATGACGTCGGCCCCCTGCCACGTGATGTCCTCGTGCTCGTCGAGGGCCAGACCGGTATCGAGCAACACGATCGGCAAAGACCGCCCGAACCGATGGACCAGTGCTCGGACGGCATCCCGATTGGCGGGAACGTCCGGCAGTGCGCGGCCGCTGTAGAACTTCACCGCCACGAACCGCTCCGGGAGCGGCAGGCCCGCGACAGGCGGCGGGACGACGGGCCGGTAGTGCAGGTAATCGAGGATGTACTGGAGCGAATCGTTGCCCAGCCAGAACTGGCGCATCAGCCGAAACATGGTCGACGGATGGCAAACCGTGGCGTTGCCGATGTCGAGGCGTTCCTGCACCCGCTGCAGGACCTCGCGGTCGAGCTCGCCGACCGCCGTCTGCTTCTGATCTCCGCGAGCCTGGCGTTCCGCGTTCCTCCGGGCGAACTCCTCAGGTGTGAAGAGGTCGAGCAGCTCGACGTAGCGTCCCGCCAGGTCCCCATACCAGGCACCGGCCCCGCCCCGCGAAACA
>CANJYC010000029.1 GCA_947478985.1 Acidobacteriota bacterium
AGCGCGTGGACGACGACGCTTCAGTACGTGCGGGCGCACCGTGGCGAGTTCACCTACGAGGATCACGGCACACCGTGGAGCACGGTGGCACGGAACCTGGACGTCATCGTCGGGCGGCCCACGTCCGAGTACCGGGGGCAGGCGAGCTTCTCGAGCGGCACCATCAAGATTCAGGCCTACGAGCCGATGCGCGCCGACATGAACACGACGTTCCGGATCGTCGACGGCAAGATCCTCCTCAATCGGATCAACCTGCGCACCGATGGTGCCGAGTCGGTGCTGAGCGGCGAGGTAGACGCCGCGCGCTGGCCCGAGCAGATCTACCAGGTGAAGTCAGCAATCGACTTCCCGACGATGCGCGGGATCTTCTTCGCGCACGACACGTTCTCGCTCTACGGCACGGGCGCATTTCAAGGAACGTTCCACCTGTTCAAGGAGACCGTCAACGGCAAGTCGCGGACGGGGCGCGAGCTGAAGGGGACATTTGTCAGTCCCCTTGCGGGCGTCAACGACTACCGCTTCGCCGACCTGCGCGGCAATGTGCGCTGGGTGCCCGAGAAGATGGAGGTGTCGAATGCCTCGGCGGGCTTCTACGGCGGCACCACGCACTTCGAATATCTGATGGCACCGCTCGGTGTGCCGGACGTGCCGTTCCATCACCGCTTCACGACCCGCTACGAGAACGTCGACCTGACCACGTTTACCAACTTTCTCGAGGTCCAGGGCATCCGGCTCGCGGGGCGTCTCTCGGGGCAGAACCTGCTCGACTGGCCGTCGGGTCGCTGGGCGGATCGCGTCGGCGGTGGCGAGGTGCATGCCGCGGCACCGGCCGGCGTCGAGCTCATGACACGGGCCCTGCCGCTCGCGCGGATCGAGGCGGCGGCGCAGCGGGGGCGGCCGCTCGGCCCGTTCAGCAACAACACGCCGCTCGAGCCCGTGCCGATCGGCGGGGCGATCACCTATTCCCTCAGGCCGGGATGGATCGATCTCGCGAAGAGCACCATCGCAACCGCGGACACCTATGTCGAGTTCGAGGGGCGCACGGCGTATGGCGAGGAGTCACAACTGCCGTTTCACGTGTCGAGCGCCGACTGGCAGGAAAGCGATCGCGAGTTTGCCGGAGTGCTGACCGCGTTCGGCAGCCACACCAACGCCATTCCTGTCGGCGGCTATGGCAGCTTTGACGGTGAGATGGTCAAGACCTTCCGCCGGCCGCACATTGCGGGAACATTCGCGGTCGAACGGATGTATGCCTTCGATGTCGACTGGGGGGCGGCGACCGGCGCCGCGATCATCGAGAACAGCTATGCGGATGTCACCAATGTCGTGGTGTCGTCCGGGAACTCTCTGATTCGCGCGGACGGGCGCTTCTCACTCGGCTACCCCCGGCGTGACGGCGGCGAGGAGATCAATGCCCGCGTGATTCTGACGCAGCGGCCACTGGCCGATCTCCGGCATGCCTTTGCGCTCGATGACTACGACGTCGACGGCACCTTCTCCGGCGAGTTCCACGTCTACGGGAACTACGAACGTCCCTATGGTTTCGGGCGCATGGCCATCATGAACGGCGTGTCGTACGGCGAGCCATTCGAGGCCGCCACCGCCAACGTCCGGCTCGAGGGGGGTGGTGTCCGCCTCGACGGCATCGAGGCCCAGAAGTCCGGCGGACGGGGCAGTGGCGCAGCCTTTGTTGACTGGTCCTCGGCCACCTACTCCTTCAACTTCGACGCACATGGCATCCCGGTCGAGGATCTGGCCATGGTCCATAGCGGAGGGCTGCCACTGTCGGGCGTCCTTGACTTCACGGCCGGTGGCAGCGGCCTCTTTGAACTGCCGCGCTACGACGTGCGCCTCACGGTTCGTGACTTCTTCCTCGCCGACGAAGGGATTGGCGAGGTGGTGGGGGATATCGGCATCAGCGGTGAGGTGATGACGCTCAAAGTCGAGGCGGCGTCCTCACGGCTCGCGGTGTCAGGCGCGGGCCGCATTGCGATGACGCCGGAGATGGATGCGGAGTTGTCCTTCAACGTCACCAACACATCGCTCGATCCGTACATCCGGGCGTTCGAGCCGAAGCTGTCGCCGTTCACGACGGCAGTGGCCAGCGGCCGCATCCGTGTTGTCGGTGAACTCGCCAACATCGATCAGCTTCTGGTCGACGCGACGGTCGACCGGCTCGACGTGAGCCTGTTCGACTATCGCCTCCACAACGCGACCCCGATCCGCATGGCGCTCGATCGCCACTCGGTGCGCGTGGCCGAACTGCGCCTCGTCGGCGAGGATACGCAGCTCGATGTCTCAGGCCTCGTCAACCTGCATGACTCGCGCATTGCCATGCGCGCCAATGGCGATGCCAACCTCGGCATTCTTCAGGGATTCGTTCCCAGCATCCGCAGTTCCGGCCGTGCCACGCTCGAGGCGGCCATTGAGGGACCCGTATGGACGCCGCAGGTGTCGGGCACGCTGCGCGTGCAGAACGGTCGCATCCGCCATTTCCAGATGCCGAACGCGATCGAGAACATCTCCGGCCCCGTGCGGTTCGATTCGCGCGGTCTGTCGCTCGATGAGGTCACGGCGCAGATCGGGGGCGGGCGGGTCGTCTTCGGCGGCCGCATCGACATGGAGGCCTACCTGCCAGGGCGCATCGACGTGTCGATGACCGGCGAGAACATGCAGTTGCGCTTTCCCGAAGGGATGCGCTCCATCGTCGACGCGAACCTGACGCTGACCGGGCGCGTGGACGCAGCCACGCTCGGCGGCACCGTCACCGTCCGCAGCGCCGTGTACAACCGCCGCTTCGACGCAGGGGGCGGCCTGTTTGGTCTCGGAGGGAACACCACGCCAACGGTGGCCGGAGGGTCGCTCGCCGAGACCCTGCCGCTCCGCTATGACCTGCAGATCAACGCGCCATCAACCCTCCGCATCGAGAACAACGAGGCGCGGATCCAGGCGACGGCCGATCTGCAGATGCGCGGGACGTTCGACCGGCCGCTCCTGTTCGGTCGCGCCGAGATCGATCGGGGTGAAGTGACCTTCGAGGGACGCCGCTACGTCATCACGCGCGGGACCATCGACTTCAACAATCCCACGCGCATTGAGCCGTTCTTCGACATCGAGACGGAAACGCGGGTGCGCGTGCCTGACGACACGTACCGCATCAGCCTGCGGATGACGGGCACCTTCGACCGGTTGAACCCGGTGTTCACGGCGGACCCGCCGCTTCCGGAGGTCGAGATCCTGGCGCTGTTGTTTGGTGACGTCCGGCCGGGGCAGGATGTCGAGTTCCGCCAGTACAGCACCGGCGTCACCCCGCAGCAGCAGCTGCTGCAGGATCGGGCGACGCGGGCGCTGACCGGAGCGGTCTCGTCCGAGGTCGGGCGCGTCGTGGAACAGACGTTCGGCGTGGACACCTTTCAGCTCACCCCGTCGCTCATCGATCCGAATGCGCAGTCGTCGCGTCTCGATCCGGCCGCGCGCGTCACGATTGGCAAGCGGTTGTCCGACCGCATCTACCTGACGTATTCGCGCAGCCTCTCCTCGACGACCCGCGATCAGATCATCCTGCTGGAGTACGATCAGTCGGATCGCTTCTCGTGGATTCTCTCGCGCAACGAAGATCGCACCTACGCCCTCGATGTCCGGGTGCGGCACGCATTCTGATGCGACCGCTGACACGCGTACTCCTGGCGGCCTGCTGTCTGCTGTCGACTGACGTCGCGCGGGCGCAGGGCGGGCCCGAGCGCATCGTGGACGTGCGGATCGAACAGGAGGGGCAGCCGGTCACGGAACCGCTGATTGCGGATCTCGTCGAGACCCGTGCGGGCCAGCCCCTGTCGATGCGCGGTGTGCGCGAGGCGGTCGGCCATCTGATGAGCCTGAATCGCTTCGAGGACGTCCAGGTATTCTCGGTCGTCGTGGCCGGCGGCGTGCAGCTGCGCTACGTGCTGTTCCCCTCACATCGCGTCGACCGCGTCGAGTTCCGTGGCACGCTCGGCCTCAGCGTCCGGGAGCTTCGTGGTGCGGTCGCCGAGCGCTTCGGCACGGCGCCGCCTGCGGCCCGTGCCACCGAGGTGGCTGAGGCGCTGCTCGCGCGCTATCGTGACCGAGGCTTCCAGCACGCCACCGTCGTGCCCCGGCTCGAGGAAACTCACAATCCCGATCGCGCGTCACTCGTGCTCGATGTGGCCGCCGGGTCGCGCGCGGCGATTTCCAGGGTCGACATCGCGCAGGCGGACGGAGTCGAGCCATCGACCGGCATCACGCCGCCCGCCATCCGCGCCGGGCAACTCTACGATGCCGAGGCGATCACCCAAGAGCTGCAACGCTACGAGGGCAACCTGCGCGAACGCGGGTACTACGAGGCCCGCGTCACGCACTCGGTTGAATTCGGCGACGGTGGCGGTGCGCTGGTCACCATCGCGGTGGATCGGGGCCCCATGGTCTCCGTGGCCTTTACCGGAGACCCGCTATCGGCCGGCGATCGCGATCGCCTGGTGCCGGTGCGCGCCGAAGGGTCCGCCGACGAGGATCTGCTCGAAGATGCGACCCGAGCCATCCAGAATGACCTTTCCGCCCGCGGGTACCGGGACGCGCGCGCCGTGTACACGCGCGAGGCGCGGGAGGGCACGCTGACCGTGACGTTCAACGTCACGCGGGGGCGACGGTATGTCGTCTCCAGCGTCGAGATCGAAGGACACACGGCCATTGCCACGGACGAACTGCGACCGCTGCTGTCGCTCAAGGCGGATGAGCCGTTCGTGCAGGCTGCGCTCGATCGCGGCGTGGCGTCGATGCGGAATCTCTACCGGTTGCGGGGCTTCACCCGCGTCGTCGTCCTGCCCACCGTCGTCGGGCTCCCGCCGACCGCTGGCGCCGAACCCGCCGATGTTCGACCGACCAATGTGCGGATCGCCATCACCGAGGGGCCGCGCACGCTCATTGGTGCCATCTCGTTCGAGGGCGGCACGGGGCTCGCCGAGCCGGCACTGCGCGCGCTCCTGAGAGCGGCGGCTGGCCGCCCGTTCTCCGAGGCCGAAATTGCAGCGGACCGCGATCGGATTGATCTCGAGTACCGCAACCGCGGGTTCGACAGTGTCGTCGTATCACCGAAGGTGACGCTGGCCGAGAACGACACGCGCGCCGATGTGGTGTTTGCGATTGCCCCAGGTGCGCAGGCGATCGTGGATCACGTGATCATCGCCGGCAATGTCCGGACGAGGACCGAGACCATCGAGCGAGAGCTGCTGCTGCATCCGGGCGAGCCCCTCGGGTACTCGGCCCGGCTCGAGAGCCAGCAGCGGCTCGCCGCGCTCGGGTTGTTCCGCCGCGTCCGGATCGAGGAGTTGCCGCACCCCGGCGAGTCGCGGCGCGACCTCCTGGTCCAGGTCGAGGAGTCCCCGCCGACGACGCTCGGCTACGGCGGGGGTGTTGAGGCGGGGACACGGCTCAGGAGTGACGCCAACGGCCTTGCTGTCGAACGCTTTGAAGCCGTGCCGCGCGGCTTCTTTGAGGTCGGTCGGCGCAACATGTTCGGCAAGAATCGCTCGGTCAACCTGTTCACGCGCGTCAGCCTGCGGGCCCGGGATGCGCTGACGCCGAGTGCGGCGGGACAGCCGCCGCAACCGACCGGCCAGAACGACTACGGCTTCAACGAGTACCGCGCGGTCGGCACCTACCGCGAGCCGCGCATCCTCGGGACGGGCGCGGATCTCCTGGTGACCGGCGTCCTCGAGCAGGCGGTCCGATCGAGCTTCAATTTCGTCCGGCGCCAGGTGCGCAGTGAACTCGGTGTCCGCCTGTCGCCGAAATACAGCGCGGCCGGGTTCTATTCCATCGAGCGCACAGAACTCTTCGACGAGAAATTCACCGCCAGCGCCGATCCGCTGCTCATCGACCGGCTCTTCCCCCAGGTGCGGCTGGCGAAGGTCTCCGGCTCGCTGCTGCGTGACACGCGCAACGACGTGGCCGACGCCCAGCGGGGATCGCTCCTGGTGGCCACGAGCGACATGGCCGTGCGCAGTCTCGGTTCCCAGGTCGGGTTCATCAAGACCTACCTCCAGGCCTTCACCTACCGGCGTCTGCCGGGTGAACGGCGCAGCGTCGTCGCCCTCGGTGCGCGCCTGGGTGCCGCGCACGGCTTCGCGCGAATGGTGGACGGAGGGACGGTGCAGGACCTGCCGGCCAGCGAGCGCTTCTTCGCCGGCGGCGATACGACCGTCCGTGGGTTCTCGCTGGATCGTCTCGGCGCGGCGGATACGATCACCACGTCGGGTTTCCCGACCGGCGGCAACGGGCTGATCATTCTCAACGCCGAGTGGCGCGTCGCCGTTGTCCGCGCCTTCGACGCCGTGACGTTCGTCGATGCAGGCAATGTGTTCCAGTATGTCGGTGATCTGAATCTGGGCGCCCTGCGCCCTGCGGTGGGATTCGGCGTTCACTACCGGTCACCGGTGGGCCCGATCCGCGTCGAGCTCGGCTTCAACGTCCATCCCCGCGAACTCGTGCCCGGTCACCGCGAGAAGGGGAGCGTCCTGAACATCTCACTCGGGAGGGCCTTCTAGATGCCGTGCTGGCGAACCCGGGTCGTGGTACGCAGTGCGCTCTGTGTGGCGTGCCTGGTATGGTGGTCGCCGCTTGGGGCCCAGCAGCTGCTCGAACGCGTCGTGGCGCGGGTCAACGGCATTCCGATCACGTTGAGCGATGTGAACGCGGCGATGGCACTCGGGCTGGTGGACGTCCCCTCAGGTGGTGACCCGGTACCGGCGGCGACTGCGCAGCTGGTCGATCGGCAGCTGATGCTCGCTGAGGTGGCGCGGTTTGCACCACCGGAGCCGGACAGCGCAGCCATCGATGCCGAGGTCGGCCGTCGGAAAGCCAGGATCGGCACGCGGTGGAACGAGGTGACGACAGCCACCGGTCTCGACGAGGAACGACTGCGTGAGATTGCGCGTGAGGTGCTCCTGATCCAGTCGTATCTGGACGACCGCTTCGGGCTGGCCCAGCAGGTGGGCGACGCGGAGGTGGAGCGCTACTACAGCACCCACGCCGCGGAGTTCACGCGCAACGGGACGCTGATGCCATTTGAAGAGGCGGAACCGGTCGCCCGGACCCGCGCCGCTGCGCAGCGCCGGTCAGCTACCATCGCGCAGTGGCTCCATGACCTGTATGCGCGCGCAGAAGTGGTCTTCCCGCCGAAGCGATCCTGAGCGCAGAACGGCTACCGGCGCACGAATCGATTGAAGGCGATCGAGGCTTCCGGTATCCGCAGCGCGAAGGTCACAGCGAAGAAGAGCAGCCCGTAGGGCCCGATGATGAGCACCGCGGCCAGCGCGGGCGGCAGCACGGGGATCGCGAGCTTCACGGCCCAGGCCCCTGCGGCGCCGGCCGCCGCCGCCGTCCAGAGCTTCGCAACGTACGAGGCCGGCAGGCCGGTCTTCCCGATGCGCGCGTTCATCGTCTGTCGCAGCAGCAGCATTTCCACCCATCCGGCGATGCCCGCCGACGACGTCAGGCCGGCGGCGCCCCAGGACTGGTCGATGCCCAGCAGCCGGGGCAATGGGATCGCGAAGAGATAGCCGAGCACGGTGGTCAGCGTCACGCGGATGACGGCGAATCGCAGCGGGGTCCGCGTGTCGCGCAGCGCGTAGTAGGTGGACGAATAGAGCCGGCCGAGCGTCGAGGCCAGCAGGCCGACCGACGACCCCGCGAGAATCCCCCAGACATAGACGGCGTCCGCGTGCTCAAAGCGTCCGGACTGCAGCAACGCGGCCACGAGCACGTCGCCGAGCGCGAGGAACGCCATCGCGGACGGAACGACGAAGAACGCGATGCGACGTAGGCCGTCATCGAGGCGGTGCCTGAGCCGCTCGCGACCCTCGGCGTCCTCATGTGCGGCGCCGGACATCGAGGGCAGCTCCGCCGCCGCAATCGACATCCCGAAGAGGCTGACGGGAAGCGTGTAGAGCAGCTGCGCGTTGGCGATGCCGGTCACCGCGCCGGTCGGCAGCAGGCTCGCGAGCAGCGCGTCGATGTAGGCGCTGACCTGGACGACGCCGCGGCTGATGAACACGGGAATGAAATTGCGTGCGACCGTCCTGACGTGCGCTGACGCCAGGTCGAGCGCGAAGCGCATGTCGGGAGCCAGGCGCAGGACCGCCGGCACCTGGACCATGAACTGGACGAAGCTGCCCGCGACCGACCCCCAGGCGAGCAGCATCGCGAGGCGCGGGAGCGACGACCCGGCCCCGAAGGCGACCAGCGTCCCGATCATCGCCGCATTCCACATCACCGGTGCCGTGTAGGAGAGAAGAAACCGGTGGTGGCTGTTCAGGACGCCAAGACACCACGCGGACAACACGAGCAGGCCGGCGCCCGGAAACAGAATCCGGACGAGCTGAACGGTCAGCGTGCGTTTGTCGCCAGAAAAACCCGGCGCGATGGCGGCAATCAGCACGGGTGTCACGAGGATGCCGACGATGACCAGGACGGCGACGACGAGCGCAAGGAGCGCGCCGACGGCCCCGGCCACACGGTCGGCCTCCTTGCGCTCGCCGCGCGCCACGAGTGACGCGTACACGGGAATGAACGAAGCTGACAGGGCCCCTTCGCCGAACAGGTTCTGGAGGAAGTTGGGAATGCGAAACGCCGCGTTGAACGCGTCAGCGGCGTCCGACCGGAGGCCAAAGTAGTGCGCGAAGACCTGGAGCCTGACCAGCCCCGCCAGGCGGCTGAGGAGGATTCCGGTAGCGACAAAGACCGCGCCGCGCGTGGAGCGTGCCCGGGACTTGTCGGTTGACGCTGGGGCCATCACGCGCCTCAGCGTACCATGGCGGGCCTGAACGACCGGTCAGATGATGGCGCGCCGTGGTCGATGTGCGGCGTCGCCTTGTATCTCCCCGGGGCTTCTGTGACAATTCGTGGCGCAGCGAATCGGTCCCTGAATGAACTCTGATTTCCCATCGAATACGTGGGACTGGACGCTCGTCACGTCGGTCCTCGCCATCCCCGCGCTCCTCGCTGTGATCGCCGCCGGTGTGCTGGCTGGCGCCCTGTTCGGCGTCCACCCGCTATGGAGCGAGCCGGATCTGAACCTGGCGGAAGCAGCGGCCATGAAAGATCGCGGGACGATTCAGCGCCTGATCTCGCACGGCGTGGACCCGAATGCGCCGGCACGCGTGCGCCCAGGGCTTCTCACGAGTGAGGCCTTGACGGTGACGCCGCTCGAGGCATCCGTGGGCACCCGCACGGCGTCCACCATAGAGTTGCTCCTGTCACGTGGCGCGCGCATGGACGACGACGCCAGAGCGGTCGTCGTCTGCCTGGCCGTGAAGGAAGAGGCAGGAGAGATTCTGGATTATCTCGATAAGCATGGCGCGCGGGAGCGGCCGGATTGCGAGCATGTTGCCACGCCCTGGTGAGGTGACTGAACGCGCGTGGTCGCGCGCGGGCTACGCATACGCGGTCATCATCGCGCTCGGGCTGGCGTACTTTCTCGTTCGCATGCCCTACCAGGTCAGCGACGATCTGGAACACCTCCTGATCTTCCAGTTCCAGTCCTTCTGGGATGTCGCACGGACGCGGCTCACCAACGAGGGGTCGATGCGCCCCGTCATGTGGCTGCAGCAGAAGGTGCTCTTCGACCTGGCCCCGGGCGGCCACTACTTCGCGACCTACAAGGCCTTCCATGTAGCACAGCTCCTGGCGCTGGTCGTGCTGTTTGTGAGGTTGTTGCGCATCCGCACCGCGATCGACCTGGTCGCGTTGCCCCTCGCGCTCGCCGCGCTGGTTGGCATCCACACCTTCAACATCACGATGCGCGAAGGGTATCCGGTCAATCACTTCATGACCGTCCTCGTCTGCTGTCTCGCGATCGCGAACCTCGCCCTGGCGCGCGGTCGCTGGTGGCGCGACGTGCTCGCGGTGCTGATTCTGGTGTACGCGATCTTCACCATCGAGACCGGCCTGCTCGTGTGGGTGTGCATGGTGACGGCATACGTGGCGGGCTGGCGCGGCGTGTCGGGGAAAGCGGTCCTGACCGGCACGGCCGTCCTGGCTGCGTACTTCCTCGTGCGCTTCTTCGTACTGGATGTCGGTGCGCGCACGCTGGTGTCGATGAGCTCGGGTTATGGATTTTCAGTCAGGGACACCGGCACACTCGTCGAGCTCTTCGGTGACGCCCCGTGGAAGTTCTACCTCTATAACGTGGTGTGCTCGCTGCTGACGGTGTTGTTCGCGGAACCGAGGGCCGGTGTCTTTCAGCTCACGGCGTTCGTGGTGCACGGAGAGGTCCCGCTGTGGTCGGTCATCAACGTCGTCACCTCGACCATCGGGACCGTGCTCATCGGTATCTACGTCGTCCGCAGGATGCGTGACTGGAGACAGGGAAAGCTCGATCATGACGATGGTCTGCTCCTGCTATTCGTGGCAGTGCTCGGCGCGAATGCGGTGCTGAGCTATCCCTACATCAAGGAAGTGGTCATGAGCCCCGCCGGCATGTTTTACGCTGCCGCGCTGTTCGTGGCGCTGCGCGATGCCCTGCGGCGGCTGAGCCAGGCACCGCTCCGTCGCGCGGCTGTCGTGGCCGCCATTCCACTCCTGCTGCTGTCGGCCGGCTGGACGCTCCGCGCTGTCACACTCGTTTCGACCTTGCGGGCGACGGCCTTCGTGAACCGCAGCGACTGGGCCGTGGCCGAAGAACACGAAGACGAGACGCGGCGGGAATGGCGGAGCCGCCATCCCGAGGCTGAGCGCCTGTTGCGGGGACTCCGCGAAGAGGTGGTGCAGATGCCTGTTCCGCAGCCGTTCACGGTGCCACGCTGGACACGGACCTGGCTGGATCCCTTCTGAGCGATCAGCGTCCTCGATGACTGTCATGCCGGACGGCCCCCTGCCGTTCAATCTGAGCGTCGTGCTGCCGGTCCACAACGAGGAAGCCATCCTCGAGCGAAACGTGGAGGCCCTCGTGCAGCATCTCGCCTCGGTGCACCTGCTCGATCGGTTCGAAGTGCTGCTGGTATGCAATGGGTGTCGCGACCGGTCGGAGCACGTGGCCGAGCAGTTGGCGCTGCGGATGCCGGGGCAGGTCCGCGCGATGCGCCTGGAGGGCCGAGGTCTTGGGCGTGCCATTGCCGATGGCATCAGGGCCGCGTCGTATGACTTCGTGATGTTCTATGCCGTGGACCTGCCGTTCGGCCTCAGGATCATGGATGAGTCCATCGCGGCCATGCGCGAGGACCGCCATCGGGTGGTGATCGGGTCGAAGGGCCACGCCGATTCCCGCGTGGAGCGCGGTCCGGCACGCTGGATGTTCTCGAGCGCGATCGCCCTGCTCAATCGGGTGGTGTTCGGCCTGACGGTCAAGGACACGCAGGGCAGCCTGCTGTTTCCGAAAGCGATCTTTGAGCGGTACCATGCGGTGATGGACAGCCCGGGCGCATTCTTCCAGGCGCAGATCGTCATCTATGGTCACCTGATGGGATACGACATGTGTGAGATTCCGGTACGCCTGGCCCCGAGCGGGGACGAGCGCAAGACGCGGTTCAAGCTGATCGGCGACGGGACGACGTACCTGGCCGCGATCGTCCGCGAGAAGGCCAAGCTGGTAACGGGCGCAGCAGAGGAAAGGGACGGTCGTTCGTGAAGAGCAGAGAGGACGTTTTCATTCACGACACGGCGGATGTGTCGGACCATGCCGTCATCGGCCGGGGCACGAAGATCTGGCATCAGGCGCAGGTCATGGACGGGGCGACGCTCGGCGAGGGGTGCAATCTCGGCAAGGGCGTGTTCGTCGCACCCGGCGTGACGATTGGCAACAACGTCAAGGTGCAGAACTACGTTTCGATTTACAAAGGCGTGACCATTGAGGATGACGTGATCCTCGGTCCGCACATGACGTTCACGAACGACTTGTATCCGCGGGCTTTCATCAGCGACTACACGGTCTACGAGACACTCGTGAGGCGGGGGGCGTCGGTGGGCGCCAATGCGACGATCGTCTGCGGTGTCACCCTGAACGAATACTGCATCGTCGCCGCGGGCGCCGTCATCGTGGCCAGCGTGCCGTCGTATGCGCTGGCGACGGGCAATCCTGGACGCGTGACCGGCTACGTCTGCAAATGCGGCAAGCGCCTCGAGATTGAACGGTCGGCCCGGCAGGGGGCCGGCACCGAGCCCGTCCGGTGCCGCCACTGTGACATGGTCTACGAGCTCCAGTCGGGCATCATCCCGATGCTGTGACCGCATCGGCCTCATAAAGGCGAGCGTGTCCGCGGGCACTGTTTTCGTTGATCGCTGCTGAGGAAAACCGGACAGAATGATCCCAATGTCCTTCCGCCAAGGAGTTGCCGTGCGAGCCGTTTCCCTGATCGCGATCGCCGTGTCCGCCACACTTGCCGCCGCCTGCGGGGGCGGTGGCTCCACGCAGACGGCGTCCCCGCCGACGGCCGCCTCGACACCGGAAACCTCGCGCGCCAGCGCGCCGGTCGACAAGAACGCCTACCCGGTGTTCCCCGACGCTGACGCGGGAGCCGATCCGGCGGTGCCTGCCGAACAGGGCGGCAAGGGATTCACAGGGGACGGCTGGCAGACCAACACCGACTACGACCTCATCGGTGATCCGCGGGCCATCAAAGGCGGCGTGTACCGCGAATACATGCCCAACTTTCCCGGCACGCTCCGGATTGACGGGCCAGAAGCCAACACGTCGCTGAACAACATGATCACGAGCATGGTGTACGAGACGCTGCTCTCGATGCACGCCACGACGCTCGACTACATTCCGGCGCTGGCGACGCACTGGCAGGTCTCCCCCGACAAGCTCACGTACCGTTTTCGCCTCAACCCGAACGCACGCTGGTC
>CANJYC010000030.1 GCA_947478985.1 Acidobacteriota bacterium
CAGTCGGGCGATTGGTACGACGCCTGGCAATTCCAGCGCGGACTGACATCCAGCCTCTTCATGCTGCTCTCGGGCTTCGCGTTCAGCATCGCTACGGCGCGCCATTGGGCGTCGCACATGCAATTCTCGCGGGCCCTGGCCAAGCGCGTGCGCCGCTTCAGCCTCTTTCTCGTGCTCGGGTACGCGCTTCATCTGCCGGTCGCCAACATCTGGTCATTCGCCGGCATCGGCGCTGAGCGCTGGAGCACCTTCCTGGCCGTGGACGTGCTTCAGCTCATCGGCGCGACATTTCTCTTCGTGCAGGGGCTGGCCATGGCGCTGCGCAGCCGTCACCTCTTCATGCTGGTGTCGTTCGTGCTGGGTGCGCTGATGATCGTATTTACGCCGGCGGTCTGGCGCCACGACTGGATGGCCGTGATGCCGGAAGGGATCGCGGCCTACATCTATCCTGGGCACGGCTCGCTGTTTCCCCTGTTTCCGTTTGCCGCGTCCGTGCTGCTCGGCGCAGCCGGTGGGCAGCTCTACGCGCGGTGGGGCGCCGCGCGTCTGGTGACCTTTGCCAACGGTGTTCTGCTCGGCGGCGGAGCCGTGCTGGTCGCGATCGGCATGCTCTGGCGATGGACCCACTTCGATCCGTACGGACCCGGGGAAGGCCAGTTTATTCCCGGCGAGTTCATCCTGCGGACCGGTGTGTCGATGGTCATCCTGGCCGGCGTTGCGCACGCAAGCCGACGGATCACCCGTCTGCCACGTCTGTTCGGGGCGGTGGCGCAGGAGTCGCTCCTGATCTACTTCGTTCACCTCTGCGTGATCTACGGCTCGGTCTGGAACAGCGGGCTGATGCAGTATGTTGGCGACACCCTCTCACCCGTGCAGACGTTGCCGTTCGTCTCCGCCCTCGTGGTCGCGATGATCCTCCTGGCCTGGTACTGGAACTGGTACAAGCACCACAGTCCGCGGATGGCCCGCCTTGTGGTCGCCGGGGTCGCCGGCATTCTCGTCGCCAGGTTGTTGTGACTCCGTGAGCATGTTCGCTCGCAGACGCATCGCGCTGTTGGTGCTCGCTGCGGTCGCGGCTGTCTCCAGTCTCGCCTCGGCGCAATTCCGGCGCGGGTTCGGCGAGCGCAACGGGCCGGTCCGCATGGCGCCGGCAATCATGCCCGACAGCGACTTCACCGTGTGCCGCATCATGTACACCAGCGTGCGGCGCGAGGCCAGCGGCAACGGCTGGCGCACGGACTATCCGTACGGCGAGATCAATTTCATGACGCGACTGTCGCAGCTCACCAAGACACGGATCAGCCGCAACGCCGCCCGCGAACCCCAGCAGTGGGTCGTCCGTCTCACCGATGACACCCTGTTCAACTGCCCGTACGTGGTGGCGTCCGACGTCGGGACCATGGGGCTTTCCGATATTGAGGCGAGGCGTCTGCGGCTCTACCTGGAAAAGGGAGGCTTTCTGTGGGTCGACGACTTCTGGGGCACCGCCGCGTGGGCCCAGTGGAGCCGAGAGATCGGCAAGGCACTGCCGCCGAGCGAGTTTCCGATCGAGGATGTGTCGTTGAACGATCCGATCTTCAGCACGCAGGTCAACGTCACCCGCATTCCGCAAATCACGAACATCCAATTCTGGCGTGGTGTTGACGGCACGACCACGCGCGAGCGCGGGAGTGACAGTCCTGAATCGAGCTTTCGCGCCATTCGCGACAAGCGCGACGGCCGCATCATGGTGGTGATGACCTTCAACACTGATGTCGCGGACTCGTGGGAACGCGAGGGGGAGGATCCGGCATATTTCGCTCAGTTCTCACCCGACGGCTACGCCCTCGGCGTCGACGTGTTGCTCTATGCGATGACCCATTAGCAGTATGATCGACCACCCCGGGAGGGATGCCGTTGTTCGACACGCTGTTTCAGGCCCTCTTCACCTATCGTCCGGTCGTATTCCAGGAGGGAGAGTTCCGCCTGGACCTCAGTGCCTCGACGATCGCGGCGGCGGTCGTCGCCGGTGTGGTGATGACAGCGGCGGTGGTGACGTATCGCGGGGTCCGGATCACGGGGCGGCTGCGCGATCGGATCGTCCTGACGGTGTTGCGCATGGCGGTGGTGGCCGTCGTGCTCTTCTGCCTGTTCCGTCCCACGCTCATCGTCCGCGCCGCCGTGCCGCAGCAGAACGTCGTGGCCGTGCTGCTCGACGATTCGCGAAGCATGCAGGTGCCCGACTGGGGAGGGCAGCCACGCGCCAACTTCATACGCGAGCAGTTCGGGGCGGCGACGAGCCCGGTCGTCAAAGCGCTGTCGGAGCGCTTCCTCGTGCGGACATTCCGCTTTTCATCCACCGCAACCCGCGCCGAGGCGAAAGATAGCCTCACCTTCAACGGCTCGCAGACGCGGCTGGCGCCCTCGCTCGAAAGCGCGCGCAACGAGCTCGCGGGGCTTCCGGTGTCGGGCGTCGTGCTCGTCTCGGACGGCGCCGACACCAGCGACGTGTCGCTCACCGACGCGCTGCTGGGCCTGAAGGCGCAGAAGCTGCCCGTGTTCACCGTCGGCGTCGGCAGCGCGAAGCCCGCGCGCGACATCCAGATTGACCGCGTCAGCACGCCGAAGGCGGTGCTCAAGGACGCCGCCCTGATGCTGAACATCGTCGTGACGCACACCGGCTACGCCGGGAAGACGGTGACGGTCGACGTTGAAGACGAGGGGCGTATCGTCGGGTCCCAGCAGGTGCAGTTGCCCGGCGAGAACACCCCCGTGACGGTCCGCGTTCGTGCCGTTGCCACCGATGCCGGTCCGCGCGTGTTCAAGTTCCGCGTCACCCCTCAGCCGGATGAAGCGGTGACACAGAACAACGTACGCGAGGCGCTCATCGAAGTGCGTGACCGCAAGGAGAAGATTCTCTACTTCGAAGGGGAACCACGCTTCGAGATGAAGTTCCTCCGCCGCGCGGTCGCCGACGACAAGAACCTGCAGGTCGTGGCGCTGCAGCGCACCGCGGACAACAAGTTCCTGCGGATCGACGTCGACAATCCCGACGAACTGCTCGGAGGGTTTCCGAAGACGCGGGACGAACTCTTTGCCTATCGCGCGCTGGTCCTCGGGAGCGTCGAGGCCGGTGCCTTTACCGGCGATCAGCTGCAGATGATCGCGGACTTCGTCGATCGCCGTGGAGGCAGTCTCCTGATGCTCGGCGGCGCGCGTTCCTTCGGCGAGGGGGGGTACGGCGGCACGCCGGTCGCCGATGCGCTGCCACTCCTGATCGACCCGGCCACCCGAGCCTCTGAGCCCAAGGGGCTGGCGCGTCTCCAGGTGTCGCCGACCCGCGCCGGCGAGGGGCACGCGGTCACTCAGGTCGCCGGCACCGAGGCGGCATCGGCCGCGCGCTGGCGCCAGTTGCCGCAGGTGACGGCCGTCAACGCGCCGCTGCCGCTCAAGCCGGGCGCGACCGTGCTGCTCAATGGGACCGACGAGGGCGGACGCACACAGACCGTGCTGGCGTGGCAGCAATACGGCCGCGGCAAGGCGGTGGCGCTGACCCTGCAGGACACGTGGCAGTGGCAGATGAACGCGGCCATCAGTCTCGAGGATCAGACGCACGAGAATTTCTGGCGACAGATGATGCGCTGGCTTGTTGACGGCGTGCCCGGTGTCGTGGAGGTGCATACGACCGAGCGTGTTGAGCCGGGCGAGCCCGTGACGGTCGAGGCCGATGTCGTCGATCCGTCATTCGTGGAGTTGAACGACGCGGCGGTCATCGCCCATGTCATTGCCCCCGGCGGCGCGACCGTCAACGTGCCGATGGCCTGGACGGGCGATCGGGACGGGCAGTACCGCGGCACGTTCGTGAGCACGGACGCCGGCGCCTACGAGGTCACTGTCGACGCTTCACGCGGCGGCACGCAGCTCGGAAGCGGTACCACCTTTCTGCGGGCCGGTCCGAGCGATGCGGAATACTTCGATGCCACGATGCACGATGCCCCGCTGCGACGGATCGCGGAGGAGACGGGCGGACGTTTCTACACGCCAGACACCGTCGCCGGTCTGGCCGAAGACGTGCGCTATGCGGGGCGCGGCGTAACGTCAGTCGAAGAGCGCGAACTCTGGAATATGCCCATCGTGCTCATCGGGCTGATGGGGCTCGTCTGCGCCGAGTGGGGCTACCGGCGCGCGGTGGGGCTGGCCTAGGACGATGCTGAAAGCGTTCCTGCTGATCGTCGTCGGCCTCTCGGGTGACCCCGAACACGCCGCGCTCTTCCACAAGTGGGGCGCGGCGCTGGCTGAGGCGTCCGCGAAGGTCGGGCTCGCCGGGGACCAGCTTGTCTACCTCGTCGATCAGAAGGGTGACGCCGACACGCGTGCCACCGGCCGTTCGACTCGCGAGGAGATCCAGAAGGCCCTACAGGGATTTGCCGGTCGCGCCACCCCGGACGATGTGGTGTATGTCGTGCTGTTCGGTCATGGCAGTTTCGACGGCAGGAATGCCCTGTTCAATCTGCCAGGACCCGACATCGGTCCCGCGGAGTTCAACGCCGCGTTTGCCGCCCTGCCGGTCAGGCAACTGGTGTTCGTGGACACCACGAGCTCGAGCGGGCCGTTTCTTGATGTGCTCTCCGCACCGGGCCGGACGATCATCACGGCGACCCGGAGCGGCGCGGAGCAGTTCACGCCGCTTTTCGGCGGGCGTTTCGTCGAGGCGTTCGCCGCCGCCGAGGCGGATGCCGACAAGAATCAGCGCCTGACCATGCTCGAAGCCTTTGCCTATGCGAAGGCGGAAGTGGCCCGCGCCTACGAGCAGGAGGGCCTGCTGTCGACCGAGCACGCCCTGCTCGACGACAATGGCGACAAGAAGGGGAGCCCCGATCCGACGGCGACCGGTGCTGATGGCCGGATCGCGGCAGCGCTGTCGATCGGGTCCATCGCCGACGCTGCGCCGCTGCCGTCGGACCCCGCGCTGCGGACCTTGTACCTCGCCCGCCGCGACATGGAGCGGCGCGTGGAGTCGCTCCGTCTGATGAAGGATTCGATGCCGGCGGCGAAGTACACCGCCGAACTGGAGAAGCTCGTGACCGACCTGGCGTTGAAGACGCGAGAGATCCGCGCTGTCGAGAGCGCGTCGCAGCGCTGAACCAGGATCCGGCAGGACCGCAGCCCGGAGTCCGTTGCCCGTTGACGAAAGTGCCCGGAGCCCGATGATGAACGAGAGAACAACGATGAATCAGCCCGTGAGCAGTGTCGACCTCGAGTCGCCGGATGATCTGGCGCTCGCCGACCGGATGAAGGTCGGGCGCGAACGGGTGCTCACCGAGCTGCGCAAAGTCATCATCGGACAGAGCGAGGTCATCGAGCAGGTCCTGATGACGCTGTTCGTGGGCGGCAATAGCCTGATCGTCGGCGCACCAGGTCTGGCCAAGACGCTGCTCATTCACACCATGGCGCGGGTGCTCGATCTGAAGTTCTCGCGCATCCAGTTCACGCCGGACCTGATGCCCTCCGACATCACCGGCACCGACCTGGTGCAGGAGGACTCGGTCACCGGACGGCGGCAGATGGTGTTCGCGCCAGGGCCGATCTTCGCGAATATCGTGCTGGCCGACGAGATCAACCGCACGCCGCCGAAGACGCAGTCGGCGCTGCTCGAGGCGATGCAGGAGCACCGCGTCACCGTGCAGGGGAAAACCTACACGCTCGACGAGCCGTTCTACGTGTTCGCGACGCAGAACCCGATCGAGCTCGAGGGCACCTATCCGCTGCCGGAAGCGCAGCTCGATCGCTTCATGTTCCACATCGTCATCGACCATCCGCCGTATGACGAGGAGTACGACGTCATCCGGTCCACGACCGCGCTGCGCAATCCCACGCTGGAGCGGCCGGTGACAGGCGCCGACCTGATCGCGTTCCAGCAGCTGGTGCGCAAGGTGCCGGTGGCCGATCCCGTGATGCGGCACGCGCTCGATATCGTGCGCGCCAGCCGGCCGAAGTCGTCGACCTCGCCCGAGAACGTCAAGAAGTGGGTGGCGTTCGGGGCCAGCGTCCGCGCCGCGCAGTTCCTCGTGCTCGGGGGCAAGGCGCGCGCCCTGACGAGCGGCCGGTATCACGTCAGCTTCGAGGACATCCGTGCGCTGGCCCATCCGGTGCTCCGCCACCGCATCATCACCAACTTCCATGCGCAGTCCGAGGGGATCACGACCGACATCCTCGTCGACCGGCTGCTCGAGGCGGTGCCGCTGCCGCGGTCAGGGATGTGAGCGGGAATCCGAGCGCCATCCCTGGCGCCCGCTTCATGGACCCGGTGGTGCTGGCACGCATCGGCAACCTGGAGCTCGTCTCGCGCGCGGTGTGTGACGGTTTTATCAACGGTCTGCACAAGGCCCCGTACTTCGGTGCGTCCGTCGACTTCGCGGAGCATCGCGGCTATGTGCCCGGCGATGACGTCCGGCGCATGGACTGGCGCGTCTGGGCACGGACCGATCGGTACTACAT
Source organism: Acidobacteriota bacterium (assembly GCA_947478985.1). Taxonomy (GTDB): domain Bacteria; phylum Acidobacteriota; class Vicinamibacteria; order Vicinamibacterales; family UBA2999; genus CANJYC01. The sequence goes on from CANJYC010000030.1 coordinate 6,478, forward strand.
CAAGGAGTACGAGGCCGAGACCAACGCGAACTTCTCGGTGCTGCTCGATATCTCGAAGTCGATGAACTACGGCAGCCGAGGCATCACGAAGCTGCAGTACGCGTCGATTCTGACGGCATGCCTGACGAACCTGGTGCATCACCAGCGTGACCGTGTCGGCCTGGTGACCTTCGACAACGACATCGTCGATTTCGTCCCCTCATCGGCCAAGCACATGGACGTCGTGCTGCACACGCTCGAGCGCATCACGCCCGGACGGCCCGGGAATCTCACGGTGCCGCTCCACAAGCTGGCGGAGCACTTCGGCCGACGAGGTGTGCTGGTGGTCATTTCCGACTTCTACGAGGACCCAGAGGTGATCGTGGACGCCGTGACGCCGCTCCGCTTCCGCGGTAACGACCTCATCGTGTTTCACGTGCTGGATCCGGCCGAGCTCGAGTTCGGGTTCACCGACGCCCAGGCCTTCGAGGACCTGGAGACCGGCGAGCAGATGCCGGTCGTGCCCGATGCGCTGCGCAAGGAATACGTCGAGCTGGTGAAGGCGCACACCGAGGCGCTGCAGGCAAAGTTCTCCGAGGTGCGCGTCGACTACTCGCTGCTCGATACCTCCAAGCCGCTCGACCATGCGCTGTATCGCTTCCTGAGCGGTCGCGAGAAACGGCTGCGCTCGCGATGAGCTTTCTCGCGCCGCTCTTCTTCGTTGCGCTCGCGGGGCTGGCGGTGCCGGTGCTCATCCACCTGATCCAGCGCGAGAAGAAGCAGATTCAGCAGTTTCCCTCGCTGATGTTCGTGCGGCGGATTCCGTACAAGTCGGTGCAGCGGCGGCGGATTCACAACTGGCTGCTGCTGCTCGTGCGCATGGCGGCGCTGCTGCTGATTGTCGCGGCGTTCGCGCGCCCCTTTTTCGCGAGCGGGAATATGGCTGCGGCCGGCGTGCAGGGGGCCCGCGAGGTGGTCATCCTCGTCGATCAGAGCTACAGCCTCGGCTACGGCGATCGCTGGGCGCAGGCGCGCGCCGCGGCCTACGCCGCCGTCAACGGCCTGGGCCCGTCGGATCGGGCGTCGCTTGTGTTCTTCTCGACGGGCGCCGATATCGCGCTGAAGTCGTCGGTGGATAAGCCCCCACTCAATGCCGCCATCGCTGCCGCCGAGCCCGGCGTGGGCGCCACACGCTACGCGCCGGCGCTGAAAGTGGCGGGAAGCCTGCTCGCCGAATCGACGCTTCCGCGCCGCGAGGTGGTGCTCATCAGTGATTTCCAGCGCAACGGATGGCGCGGCGAGGAGGGCGCCCGGCTGCCCCCGGGCACGCTGCTGACACCGGTGGCGGTGAGCGGCGGCAGCGGGGCGAATCTGTCGGTCACGTCTGTGTCATTCGTCCACTCGACGTTTTCGGACCAGGAGCGCGTGGCGGTGACCGCCGCGATCGTCAACCGATCGATGGCCGCGTCGAAGGGGAGCGGTGTCACGCTCGAGTTCGGCGGCCGGTCGATTCAATCGCAGTCGGTCGCGCTCGACGCTGAGGGGACGGCCTCGGTGACGTTCGATCCAGTGACGATTACGGGGCGCAACATGCGTGGCACGGTGCGTCTCGGTGCCGATGCCCTGCTGCCAGACAATGCCTTCAACTTCACCGTGTCGCCGGCCGAACCCGTGCGAGTCGTGGTGGCCGATCGCGGCACAGCGGGTGCCGCGCTGCACCTGACGCGCGCCATGGCGATCGGTGACGCACCGAAGTTCGAGACGACCGTCCGCGAGCCCGACGCCATTTCCGAGGACGACCTGCGCGGTGCCGCCGTCGTCGTGCTCAATGACGTGACGGTGTCTGCCGCCCTGGGCCGGCGCCTCGTGCGGTTCGTCGAATCGGGGGGAGGCCTCTTTGTGGCAGCCGGGCCGCGTGCGGTCTGGCCCGACGGCGCGAACCTCCTGCCAGCAACGCTGCTGCAGCCGGTGGATCGGACCCAGGGGGATGCGGGACGTGTCGGTGGGCTCGAGTTCGGGCATCCGGTGTTCGAGCCGTTCCGTGCACCCCGCAGTGGCGATTTCTCGGTCGCGCGATTCTACGGATACCGCGCCGTCAAGCCGGTCGAGGGGGCTCAGGTGCTGGCGTCGTTCGACACCGGGACACCGGCGCTCGTCGAGCGCCGCGTAGGTGCCGGGCGTGTTTTGTTGTGGGCCTCAACGCTCGACCTGTCGTGGAGCGACCTGCCGCTGAAGCCGGTCTATCTGCCGTTCGTGCATCAGGTGCTGCGCCATCTGTCGGTGTACGCGCAGACAACCCCCTGGCTCACGGTCGGGCAGGTCCTCGACCCGGCCGCAGGAACCTCACGCGGCGTCACGCCTTCGGGGCGCGTGGCGTTGACCCCATCCGGTCATCGCGTCCCACTCGACGAAGAGGGGGCGGACGTCCTGCCCCTGGACGAGACGGGCTTCTACAGCGTCCGCAGCGGACTGGGCGACGCCGAACTGGCCGTGGTGGCGAGCAACGTGGATTCGGCAGAATCAGACCTCACCACGATGGACCCGAAGGACATCGTGGCCGCGACGCTTGGAGCGCCAACCGGCGTGCCGGGTGGTGGCACGGGTCTGCCGCAAACCCGTGAGGCGCAGGAGGGTTCCCAGCGAATCTGGTGGTATCTGCTCTTTGCCGGGGTGCTGCTGCTCGGCGCCGATACGCTGCTCTCGAACCGCCTCTCAAAATCCTGATCCGCGGGTTCGCCGCGGGCGTATGCTCTAGAAACCGCCGGATCCGGCCCCGGCACTTGAGGCCCCAGATGCTCGACTATCTCCGCAGACGCTCGGCTCCGCCATCCGATCTGATGGCGATCATCTCCGAGGTGCGTGCACGCTGGCGCGCCAAGCTGGTGCTGCGCGGGGCTGTGCGCGTGGTTGCCCTCGCCCTCACGCTGTTCCTGGCGGCCGCGTACGGGATGGAGTGGGCCAAGTTCAGTCCCCTGTCGATCATCGGTGCGCGCATCCTCATTGCCGCCGCGCTGGGTTTATCAATTTTCTTCTTCCTCGTCCGACCACTTCGCCGCCGCGTGACTGATCAGCAGGTGGCGCTCTATCTCGAAGAGCACGACCCCTCGCTGCAGGCCACCCTCCTCAGTGCCATTGAAGCCACACAGCGCGGTGAGGCGCCACTGTCTCCCGCGCTCGTCACCCGCCTCGTGGAGCAGGCCATCGAGCGCTGCAGTGCCACCGACGTGTCGCGTCGCGTCGAACGGATGCCGCTGCGGCGCTGGGGCATGCTGCTCGCGGCGTCAGCCGCCATCGCGGTGACGCTTGTCGTGCTCGGGCCGGCCGTGATTCGCAATGCGCTCACCGCCATTCTGCTGGTGTCGCGCGATGTCGAGGCGGCCGCGCCGTATCGCATTGCCGTGGTACCCGGAAACGCCAACCTGCCCAAGGGCGCAGATCAGACCATCACGGCGACGCTCCAGGGATTTGACGCCGAGGGTGCATCGCTGATGGCCAGGCGTACGCCAGACGGCCCCTTCGAGCCGTTGTCGCTCGTGCGCAACGATGCCGGCACGTATGAGGGGATGGTGTTCGACGTCGCCGAACCGCTCGAGTACTTCGTCGAGGCTGACGGCGTCCGTTCGCCGGTCTTCACGCTGAAAGTCGTTGACGTGCCGTACGTGCAGCGTCTCGAGCTCGAGTATCACTTCCCGGCCTACACGGACCTCGATCCGCAGAAGGTGGAGGACGGTGGCGACATCGCGGTGCTGCGCGGCACCGAAGTCCGGCTGCGGGTCTTCCCGACCATGAAGACGCCGGGCGGGCGCGTGGCGCTCAACGAGAACGAGTCGGTCGAGCTCAGCGCGCCGGCCGCGGATGGCTCGATGACGGCGTCGTTCAAGGCCGATAAGGACGGCTTCTACCATATCGAGTTACAGGCGCCGACCGGCGAACGCGTCGCCGCGTCTCCCAAGTACACGATCGATGTGCTGGCTGACCAAGCGCCTACCGTGTCCTTCACGAAGCCGGGACGCGATACGACCGCGTCGGCCATCGAGGAGGTGTTCGTCGAGGCCACGGCGCATGACGATTTCGGCGTGCGCGACCTCGAGCTGGTGTACTCCGTCAACGGCGGCGCGGAGAAGACCGTGAAGCTGTTTGCGGGCCGCAACCGTCTGCCGGAAGTGAGCGCCGGGCACACCTTCTACCTGGAGGAACTCAACGTGCAGCCGGGCGACGCCGTGTCCTACTTCGCGCGCGCTGCGGATAACGACGGCGTGGCAGGCGGGAAGGGCGCCACGAGCGACCTCTACTTCGTGCGCATCCGGCCGTTCAACAAGGACTTCAAGGAAGCGCAGTCGCAGGGCGGCGGCGGGGGCGGCGGTGGTGGTGGTGGCGGGCAGCAGCAGGTCGAGGCGCTCTCAGAGCAGCAGCGCCAGGTCATCTCGGCCACCTTCAATGTGCAGCGCGATCGTCGCGGGATGAACGCACAGAAGCTTCGCGAGAGCACGACGGTGGTCTCGCTGGCGCAGGCGCGTCTCCGCGAGCAGGTCGAGGGGCTCCTGACGCGACTCGGCAGTCAGCTCGTGCAGCAGGACCCGGCGTTTGCCAAGATCGCGGAGATGCTGCCGCAGGCCGTGGCGGCCATGAGCGAGGCGGAGACCAAGCTCGCTGCGGTGAGCCCGGACGGTGCGCTGCCGCCCGAGCACAAGGCCCTGCAGATCCTCCAGAAGGCGGAGGAGGAATACGAGCAGCAGATCAGCGTACAGCGCCAGCAGGGCGGAGGCGGCGGGGGCGGCGCCAGCGCGCAGCAGCAGGAACTGGCTGACATCTTCGATCAGGAACTCGAGAAGATGGCGAGCCGCTACGAGACCGCGAACCAGGCCTCCCAGCAGCAGGGCGACCGCCAGGTTGATGAGCTGCTCGAGAAGCTGAAAGAGCTCGCTCGGAGGCAGGAGCAGGAGGCCGAACGGCAGCGCCGTCGTACGCTCGACGCGCAGCAGGGAGGCGGTGCGAGCGGTGGCGGGTCCGCATCGAGCGGTGGCAGCGCGCAGCAGCGGGCGCTCGCCGAACAGGCGGAGGAAGCTGCGCGACGGCTCGAACGCCTGGCGCGCGATGAGCAGCGGCCGGATCTGATGGAGGGCGCGCGGCAGATGCGCGAAGCCGCTGATGCCATGCGGCGGGCAGCCGCCGGCGGAGACGCGAGCGCGTCGGCGCAGGCACAGGCGGCACTCGAGCGCCTGCAGGAGACGGAACGACGGCTGCAGCGCTCGCAGAGCGACCGTGCACAGCGCGACATCGAGGACGCAACCCGGCAGGCCGACGCGCTGGCGCGCCAGCAGAAGGAGATCGCCGACAGCGTGAACGAGTTCGCCAGTCGCGGCGGAAATCCCCGCGCGAACCCCGCCAGCGGTCAGCAGGCACGCGCCATCAACGGGCAGAAGGAAGACCTCGAGAAGAAGCTGAGCGCCCTCGAGCAGCAGCTCGATCGTGCCGCGCGCGATGCGAGCAAGGAAGAGCGTCAGGCCTCGCGCAAGATGGCGGAGGCGGCCGGATCGATTCGCGACAACCGGCTGCAGGACAAGGTTCGCTATTCACGCAACATGGTGAGTCGTGGCGCGGCACCGCAGTCGTTCTCGGCCACCGAAACCGATATCTCGAGCGGCATCGAAGAGCTGCAGAAGCGGCTCCAGGATGCCGCCTCCGCGGTCGGTCAGGGCGATGCCGCGAATCGGATGGAGACGGCGCTCGAGCGTGCGCGCCGCCTGGCGCGGGGCGCTGAGTCACTGCAGGAGCGCACGCGCGAGCGCGCGGAGCAGGGACAGCAGGCGCGCAATGGCCAGGGGCAGCCAGGGCAAGGGCAGCAGCCGGGCCGGGCCGGCCAGCCAGGGCAGGCAGGACAACAGGGTCAGCAGGCCCAAGGCCAGGGTCAGGGCCAACAGGCCAGAGGTCAGGGCCAGGGTCAGGACCAACAAGCTCAGGGCCAGCAGCAGGGCCAAGGGCAAGGACAGCAAGGTCAGCAGTCGCAACAGGGCCAAGGCCAAGGCCAAGGCCAAGGCCAAGGCCAGCAGGCGCAGGGCGGTGGCAACGGGAACGGTAACCAGTTCGGCGCCGGTGGCTTTGCCAACAATGGCGGTTTCGGCGGGGGGCTGGATGGCTGGTTCGGTGGCAATGGCCGCCTGACGGACGAAGCCATTCGGCAGATGCGTGGAGAGGTCCGCCAGTTCACCGGCGAGGCGCAGGACCTGCGACGCATGCTGGGCGCAGAGAACATGGATCCACGCGACCTTGATGAAATCCTCCGCACGCTGAGGCAGCTCGACGACCCGCGCGTGTATCAG
>CANJYC010000031.1 GCA_947478985.1 Acidobacteriota bacterium
CTCGACATGGTACGGGCGCTCTGGGCCATGCTCCCGGCCGCGGTCCTCTGGGGCGCAAGCTTCCCGCTCGCGCTGGGTGCCGTGGCCTCGAAAGGGCAGGATCCGGGGCGGCTCGTCGGCCTGGTGTATGCGGCGAATACGGTGGGGGCCATTGTCGGTGCCGTCGTGACGAGCCTTGTGCTCGTCGGCACCTTCGGCAGCCAGTTTGCCCAGCGGGTGCTCATCAGCGGGGCGCTGCTATCCGGGCTGCTGATGATCGCGCCGATCGTCGACGATGAGAGCGGACGGAAGCGGACCGGAGCCTGGGCTGTTGCGGTCGTCGCGGCCGTGCTGGCCACGGGCATCGCCCGCTCAGTTCCGGCACTCCCCGGGATGCTGGTGGCCTACGGCCGCTATGCGGCGACCTATCTCGGGCAGAACGAAATCATCTACGTGGGCGAAGGGGTCACGGCGTCGGTGGCCGTGTCACGCACGCCCGCCGGTGTCCTCAACTACCACAACGCCGGGAAGGTGCAGGCATCGAGCGAGCCGCAGGACATGCGTCTGCAGCGGATGCTCGGGCACATCACGACGCTCACGCCGGAAAACCCGCGCAAGGTACTGGTCATCGGCTGCGGTGCCGGCGTTACCGCGGGCGCGGTGTCGGTGGACCCGATGGTCAAGGACCAGACGATCGCCGAGATCGAGCCGCTGGTCCCGCGTGTCGTGTCGACCTATTTCGCCGTGCAGAATTTCAACGTCGTGAAGAATCCGAAGGTGAAGATCCACCTCGATGACGCGCGGCACTATTTATTGACGACCGACGAGAAGTTCGACGCGATCACGTCGGATCCGCTCGACCCATGGGTCAAGGGCGCGGCGACGCTCTATTCGCGCGAGTTCTTTCGCGTCGTGAAGAACCACCTGAATCCCGGTGGCGTCGTGACGTTGTTCGTGCAGCTCTACGAGAGCAATGAGGCGGCGGCCAAGTCCGAGGTCGCCACGTTCCTCGAAGCGTTTCCCAATGGTGCGGTGTTCGCCAACACCATCAACGGCTACGGCTACGACCTGGTGCTCTTCGGGCAGGTGGAACCGCGCCGGATCGATGTCGATCGCGTCCAGCGCCGGCTGATGGACCCGGCGAACGTGGCCGTCCGCAACTCACTGCGGGAGGTTGGCATCGACTCTGCCGTCGATCTGTTTGCCAACTATGCCGGGCAGGTCAGCGACATGGGGGGGTGGCTCAAGGATGGCCAGATCAACACGGACAGCAACCTGCGGCTCCAGTACCTCGCCGGGCTGTCGCTGAACCAGTACGATGCCGACCCGATCTACAAGGCGATGATTGCGACGAGTCGCTATCCGGAGAATCTGTTCGCCGGGTCACCGGAGACGCTGGCGGCCCTTCGTCAGCGCATCGACGTGTCGCTGGGGTCGTCGCCGAAGTAATCCGTCAGCCGGGGGCTTACACCACGGTCCCCGGCCGAATCAGTCCGCCTTTCGGCACGACGATGATCCCGCCGCGGATGACGTAGCCGTCGCCGTCCGCCTCCTTGATGCCAGCCTCATTGACGAGCCGCGCGCCGTCGCCGATGCGGGCGTTCTTGTCGACAATCACCCGGTCGAGGATCACATCGCGGCCGATGCCCAGGGACGGACGGCCGCCGGACGGGTCCGTGTCTTCGTACATGTCCGCTCCGAGCAGGACCGATCGGGAAATACGTGTACCTGACTGCACGTAGCTTCTGATGCCGATGACGGACTCGTCGATCTGGCACCGGTCGAGGAAGCAGCCATCGTCGACAATCGAATCACGCACGCGACAGTCCGTGAGGCGCGAACCCGGCAGGTGCCGCAGGTGCGTATAGATCGGCTTCCGGAGATCCCAGAATCGGAACGGTGACGCGGCCCGGCCGAGCATGACATTGGTCTCATAGAAGGACGCAATCGTGCCGACATCCGCCCAGTACCCTCGGTAGAGAAACGGGCGCACCTTGTACTTGTCAATGGCGCTTGGGATCAGCTCGCGGCCGAAGTCGACGCCCGGTTCCCGTTCGAGCATGTCGAGCAGCACACGGCGAGAGAACACGTAGACGCCCATCGACGCCATGAACGGCTTCGCGTCGCTGTGCTCAGCGAAGGTGGCGCCGGGCGGGATGCTGCGGCCGATTTCCGAGAGACGCGACGCCTTGGGCTTTTCCTCGAAGGCCACGATGCGTCCATCCATGTCGAAGCGGAAGATGCCCATCTGCGTGGCGGCCGTAGGATCGATCGGTTGTGCCGCGATAGTGATGTCGGCCCCCTGTGCCCTGTGTGCCTCGACCAGTTCACCGAAATCCATCCGGTACAGGTGGTCGCCAGCGAGGATGAGGTAGTAGTCGGCCTGGTGCTGGGCAAAATGCCGCGCGGCCTGCCGTACGGCATCGGCCGTTCCCTGGAACCAGTGCGGGTTGTCCGGCGTCTGCTCGGCCGCGAGAATCTCGACGAACCCACCGGAGAAATGATCCAGACGGTACGTATTGGAGATGTGACGGTTGAGCGAGGCCGAGTTGAACTGCGTCAGCACGAAGATGCGGCGGATCTGTGCGTGCAGACAGAGGCTGATCGGCACGTCGATTAGACGGTACTTGCCACCAATCGGTACGGCCGGCTTCGACCGGGTGGCGGTGAGGGGAAACAGACGGCTGCCCTGGCCGCCGCCCATGATGATGGCAAGTGTGTCGTGAGTCATGTCGCGCATGATGGATTCAGGCGGAGTGCCTACTGACCTTGTAACACATCCCACCGTCTGATATTTCGACGCCGTGGCCTGGACAGGTCGGTCCGATGAGGCGAACTATCGCGTCAGCACCGCCCACACCATGTGTGGAGAGTGTCCGCCGACGCGCACCATTCGGACCCACAGCAATGTCATGTGCTCGAGGTGCAGTGCCTGTTTCGCATCGCCGACGTCCAGCGGCTGCCATCCTAGCTCCTCCGCGAGCCCGGCGACGATGGCCTTGCCCGTGCCATCGTTTCCGCACAGCATCATCACCGGCTTCACGCCGTAGCCCGGATAGGAGGCGTCCTCGAAGTTCTCATAACCGTAGATGCTGAAAGCCTTGACCACCCTCGTTTCCGGCAGGAGGCTCTGAATCTTCTCGGTGCCTGACTGTGCGCTGCCGAGGCCGTGGGTGAGTCCCGGGCCCACGGGATTCGTGCAGTCGATCAGAACCTTTCCCTTAAGTGCACCCGTGAGCGATGACAGGGCCTGCTCGTGGGCTGCAAAGGGCGTTGCCAGCAGGATGACTTCGGCCCGCGCGACGGCCTCGGGGGGCGCGGCCACGAGCAGATGTGGGTTGCTGGCGAGCGCGGCCTTCACGCGATCCGATGCCGCGTCCCTGGCCGCGATCGTGACGACATGACCGGCGCGTTGAAGATGATGGGCCAGTGGCCCGCCGACATGTCCGTGACCGATGACCGCGATATTCATGGCACCTCCTTTTGTCCTGTACGGGCGGAAGGCTATCACGCAGCCCTGACTGTTGCGCCTCGTACGAGCCTTGCGCAACCACCGCGATCCGCGCATCATCGGCCCGAAGCGATCCATCACTGCGAGGACACCATGCCGAAGAAGATCAGCGCGACGCTCGGTCGCACGCTCGACGCACGGCCGGACCGGCTCGACCTCCGCGACCGTCCCTACCTGCCTCCCGTCGTGACCCTGCCGCCCTCGGTGCCAGGTGATGCTGAGATCAAGAAGTGGTTGCCGGCCTACGTCAAGGCCGGGTTCATCCTTGACCAGGGAGAGGAGGGCGCCTGCACGGGCTTCGGCCTGGCCTGCGTCGTTCACTATCTTCTGTGGCGGCGTCACATGGATGCCGGTGCGCGCGGTCGGCTGCCACGCGTCAGCACACGCATGCTCTATCACCTGGCCCGGTTTTACGATGAGTGGCCAGGGGAGGACTACGAAGGATCGAGCTGCCGTGGCGCACTGAAGGGCTGGCACAGGCACGGCGTCTGCGCAGATGCGCTCTGGCCCTATACGGGGCGGCGCGGCAAGGTTGAGTTTGTCGCGCCATCCGGCGACTGGGACCTCGATGCGATGCAGCGGAGGCTTGGGGTCTACTACCGCATCGACTGCAAGTCAGTGGTCGACATGCAGGCCGCGATCAAGGAGATCGGGGCCATCTACGTATCGGGAGAAGTGCATGACGGCTGGGACAATCTCCAGGTCAACGGCCGACGCACCAAGGGTGTGTCGACGCGGAGGGCAGCCATCAAGGGACACGCCTCGCTTCCCGTCATCGGCCCACTCGTGGACCCCGACAGCGCGGGTGGTCACGCGTTCGCGCTGGTCGGCTACAACCCGACGGGTTTCGTGGTGCAGAACTCCTGGGGCACCGGTTGGGGCCACTCGGGATTTGGGGTCCTGCCGTACGCGGACTGGGTGAAGCACGGCACGGATGCATGGGCCTGCGCCCTGGGTGTGCCCGCCGTCAGTGACCGCAGCAGCACCGTGACTGTGCCGAGCGTCACGGAGAGTCTGCGTCCGTCGGGCTTCGCGGGATCGGCGTCCGCAGCGAGAAGCCGCGCGGCCAGACCAGTCGTCAATCCGGCCGTTGCGCCCTGGACGCTCGAGACGGCTTATCAGCACACGGTGGTGCTCGGCAACGAAGGACGCCCCATCAGTCGCATCCTCACGCACGCCAGCGGAGAGGCGGGCGTGATGGCGCTGGTGAAGGACGCACCGATGGCGTGGCTCAAGGCGCAGCGTGCTCCGAGGCGGGTGGCGATCTACGCGCATGGCGGGCTGAACAGCGAGGAGGAGTCGCTCAAGCGGGTCCAGGTGCTCGCGCCCTACTTCAAGGCGAACGGGATCTACCCGGTGTTCCTCACCTGGAAGACCGGCGTCCTTGAGAGCATGTCCTCCATCCTCGAGGATCAGCTCGCGCAGATCCCACGGCGCGACGGAGGGCTGGCCGATCTGTTCGGCAGGCTCGCCGACCGCGCCGCCGAGGTGCTCGACCGCACCATCGAAGTGTCGGCCCGACCGGTCGTGAAGCCGATCTGGAGCCAGATGAAGCAGAACGCGGAGGCGTCGCTTGAGCCTGCACGTGGTGGGCGGCTGGTGGCGCGTGCGCTCGCGGCACTCTCTGCGGAAATGGGTGGTGGTGTGGAACTGCATCTGGTAGGGCACTCGGCTGGTTCGATTCTCCTGGGGCACTTCCTTGACGCGGCCAGAATGGAGGGGCTCTCGGTGACGTCGTGCTCTCTGTTTGCGCCGGCATGCAGTGTGGGGTTCGCGGCCGGGCACTATGGCCCGGCTGCCGGGGCCGTGCTGCGTGAACAGGACCTGCACGTGCACCTGCTCTCAGACCGACGCGAGCGGGAGGACACGGTCGGCCCCTATCAGAAGTCGCTGCTCTATCTCGTGAGCCGCGCGCTCGAATCCGCGCACAAGACCCCCTTGCTCGGGCTGGCCGAGGCGTTCAACCCGAAGCCGGAAGCCGTCGACGCCTGGTACGAGGGAGATCGCGCCACGGTCGCCGCGTGGCAGCAGGGATGGAGGGGGCAGCTGCACGTGCTCGACGCACCGCAGGTGGTCACCGGCCCCGGTACGTCGATCAAGGCGGCGCACGGCTGCTTCGACAACGACGTCGCCACCGTGACGGCCACCCTCACGCGCATCCTGGGAGCGGCACCGATGCACCCCGTGGAATCACTGGACTACTGATCGCGCACGGCAGGACGCGCGGACGTGGTTGCAGGAGGCGACAGGCTCGGCGCGCAAGTGGGCGCCCCTGTAGAATGCCCGGATGCTGTGGCTCGGTATCGCGGTCGGGGGCGCACTCGGGTCGATGGCCAGGCATGCAGTGAACGTGCTGGTCCAACACCGCTTCCTCGCCAGCGGATTCCCCGGCAGCACCTTTGTCGTAAACGTCGTCGGCTGCCTGACGATTGGTGCCCTGGCCGGGCTCGTGGCCACGGCGCGGCTCGACCTGAGCGAGCAGGCACGGGCGTTTCTATTCGTCGGTGTCCTGGGCGGATTCACGACGTTTTCCTCGTTCGGGCTTGATACCTTCGTGCTGGCCCGCGGCGGGCACACGGCGATGGCCGCGTTCAATGCTGTCGGCCAGCTGGTACTCGGACTGACCGCCGTCTGGCTCGGGTACGTCGTGGGCTCCTGGCGGCCATAGATGGGACGGCTCGCCGAGGTGGCCGCGCTCTTCCTGCGGCTCGGGTTGACGGCGTTCGGTGGTCCGGCCGCCCATGTGGCCCTCATCGAGCGGGAATGCGTGGCACGTCGCCAGTGGATCACGCGCCACGCATTCCTCAACCTGCTTGGTGTCGCGAACCTCATTCCGGGACCGACCTCGACCGAACTGGCCATGCACGTGGGACGGCAGCGCGCGGGCTGGCTGGGTCTCGTCGTGGCGGGGCTGGCCTTCATCGTTCCCGGTGCGGTGATGGTCGGTCTGCTGGCCGCGTTCTACCAGCAGGCTGGGCAGTTGCCGATGGCCCGCGGCGTGTTCGCGATGGTGCAGCCGGTGGTCGTGGTGCTGGTGCTCGGTGCGCTCGTGCCCCTGGCACGTAGCGCCATCCGCTCGCTGCCGATGGCCATGACCGCTGTCGCCGTGGTGCTGCTCGTCTGGGCGGGCCTGCCCGAGATTCGGATCCTGCTGCTCGCCGGGGTGGCGCAACTGATCGTCGGACGCACTGGGCTGGCCGTGGTCCTGCTCGCCGCGCTGGCGGCGCCGGTTGCGCAGGCCACTGCCGCTGCGGCCGCCGCCGCAGCGCCCTACGTGGGGGTCGTGTCGACGTTCGACATCGGCGCCTACTTCCTGCGCGTCGGATCGGTGCTCTTCGGCAGCGGCTACGTGCTCCTGCCGGTACTCGAAGGGGACCTCGTTCACCGCCTTGGCTGGCTCACGCAGACGCAACTGCTCGATGCCATTGCGGCCGGACAGGCGACGCCAGGGCCTCTGTTCACGACGGCCACCTTCATCGGCTATCTCCTGGGCGGCACGCGGGCTGCCATTGTGGCCACGGTTGCGATGTTCCTTCCGGCCTTCGTCTTTTCGGCGCTGTCGTCCGCGATGCTCGATCGGTTCGCCCGCTCCCCGGCGGCCGCACGGTTTCTCCAGGGGGTCAACGCGGCCGCCGTGGCACTGATTGCTGTCGTGCTGTTCCGGCTCGGCGTGCTGGCATTGACCGGTCCCGTGCCCATCGCCGTGGCGCTTCTGGCCGCCGCTGCGATCCATCTCGGTGGCGTAAATTCCTCACTGGTCCTGCTCGGCGCAGCGCTTCTCGGTGCGGGTATCGGCCTGTTCTGACCGGAGTTAACGCCCATGTAACAGGACCGTCGCACGTCGATCACACCCCTCCCGTATCTTCGAACCGTCAGCTGGGCCTACGCGTGTTCAGGCCCGCTATCGGAGGAGTGCATGAAGGGTTTTCGGATGTATTTGGTGGCCGTTGCGATGATCGCATTCGGCGCCGCGACGGCGAGTTCCGCGTTCGCGCAAACGGACGGACGCTTCACCGGAACCGTCCTTGATTCGAGCGGGGCATTCGTGCCCGGCGCCACGGTCATCGTGAAGAACGAAAGAACCGGCGAAGAGCGGACCGTGACCGCCAACGCGCAAGGGCGCTACGTCGTCCCCAACCTGCGGCCATCGTCGTATACGATCCGCGTCACCTTCGGAAACTTCGCTCCGCTCGAATACACCGAGATGACGCTTGCGGCGGCACAGGAGTTCACGGTTGATCTGACCCTCCAGGCGGCCGGCGTCACTGAGATGGTGACGGTCATGGGTCAGTCCAACGCCATTGACCTCTCCTCGGCTCGCATCGGTGTCAACGTCAGCGAGCGTGAGGTGACAAACCTGCCGGTCAACGGCCGGCAGATGTCGCAGTTGATGCTGCAGGCCCCAGGGTCTCAGAACGCAGGTACCGGCACCTGGAATGATGTCCGGTTCAGTGGCCAGGCCAATCAGCAGAACGTCATCAAGTTCGACGGCGTGGAAGGGTCCGCCATCATCGACGCTTCTCCCGGCAACCTCAACGGCCAGATTCCGTCGCCGTTCAAGCTGCAGGCCAGCCTCGAGAATGTTCAGGAGTTCCGCGTGGAGTCGAACAATTACCCTGCGGAGTTCGGCACCGGTACCGGCGGGCAGGTGAGTGTCGTCACGAAGTCGGGGACGAATGTGTTTCGGGGTTCCACGTTTGAGTACTACCGGAACGACAAACTCGACGCCCCGAACTACTTCGACGCCACGCGCAATAATGACGGCAGCATCCTCACGAAGCTTCCGAAGTCCAAGCTGAAGCAGCACCAGTTCGGCGGGTCGTTCGGCGGCCCCCTCCTGCGTGACCGGGCGTTCATCTTCGGCAGTTACGAGGGCTACCGGCTCGATGCTGGCGTGAACTACGTGGAGGCGGCGCCGAGCGCGGCGGCCTGGGCGCGCGCCGTGCCGGCCATCGCGGCACTGCGGTCCGGGTTCACCTCAAGCAGTGCCGTGGTGCTGCCGGGGGCGTCGACCAGTGCCGACTTCGACATCTATCAGCTGCAGGCACTTGAGGCGGTCCGGGAGAACTCTCTCAGCGCCCGTTTCGACCTGCGCTTCAATCGGCAGTGGGCGTCGTACCTGCGCGTGTTCCACGATGATGGAGAGCAGAATCGCCCCGAGGGCATCAGCGGACGTGTCGTCCGGGTCTCGAGCAAGCCCACCAACGCCATTCTGAACTTCGCCGGCACGTTTGACGGCGGTATGCAGAACGAATTCAAAATCGGCTACAACGCGCCACCCACCCGGATCAATGGCGTGGTGCCGTCGGTCAGTGGTGTCGATTTCAGCAACCTCACGTTCAATCTGAGCGGCAGCATCGCCAACACCGGCATTGCCGGTCAGAGCAGCTCCTCCGGCATCGTCGTGCCCGGCGGTCTCGTGCGCGCGAACAGTGCGACCAACGGTCGTGGACAGCCCTACGATCCGATGTCGCTCGCGTTCTCAGACACCGTTACGAAGGTGAACGGCAATCACCTCATGAAGGTCGGCGCGGATGTGCGCATGATCAGGATGACGACCGACCAGTTGGGCGGGACGACCTATACCTTCCCCAACGTCACCGCATTCCTGGCCAATACGCCTTCGGCCATTCAGTACCTGGGCGACATCAGCGCGCCGAGCGTGTTCAACCAGGGCGCCACCGGGTCGCGTCACACCCGGCAGGAATACTACGTTGGCTTCGCGCAGGACGAGTGGCACGCGACGTCCAATCTGACGCTCAACTACGGACTGCGGTACGACTACTACACCCCGATGAAGGAACGCGACAACCTCATCGTCAAGTTCAATACCGACACGGGCGTGCTTGATCCGAACACCACCCCGTTCTTCACCGCGAAGAAGGACAGTCTCCAGCCACGGGTCTCGATGACCTACGCGCCCGGACGTACCGTCTTCCGCACGGGCTTCGGCATTTTTGTCGGCCCGGGCCAGGGCGAAGACCAGATCCAGCCGATCGAGAGCGACCGTGTCAGCACGACGTTGAGCACCGGCCCGCTTCTCGCGTTCCCCATTGACAGCGCGGTGCTCGTGGCCAACTTCTCGGGCAACCCGAACAACCGCGCCTATGCGCCGCGGGCCTACGCGCCCGAATACAACATCCCCGAAAAGGTCTATCAGTACACCGCGTCCGTCCAGCGGGAATTCGGCGGTAATCTGTCCGCGACAGCGGCCTATGTCGGCGCGCAGGGCCGCAACCAGTTCCTGCGGACGATTACGAACCGGATTACGAGTGTGGTGACGAACCCGAACCCCGCCAGTGCGGCGTTGGTCATCCGCGAGTTCTCAATCGCGCAGCGCGACGCGAGCGGCAATATCACAAGCGTGCAGAACCCCTTTGCCGAAATTGACGTCAAGACGAGCGGCGGCCGCAATAACTACAACGCGATGATGCTGTCGGTGAATCGCCGGTCGGTGTCCGGTCTGTCCACGAACATGCAGTACACGCTTGGGCGCAGCCGTGGTAACACGGGCGGCTCGAATGAAGCGAACACCGCGGCCAACAACGCGAATCCCAACACACTCGCCGACTTCGACTACGACAACGGCTACAACAACTTCGACGTCCGCCACACCTTCAACGTGAGCATGCTCTATTCGCTCCCGTTCGGTCGCGGCAAGAAGTTCGGCAGTGACGCCGGCAGCGTCGCGGAGGCCCTGCTCGGCGGCTGGGACATCGGCGGCATCGTGAACGCCCGCAGCGGGTTGCCTGTGCCGGTGCAGATTGTGCGTCCGGACGTGGTCTACCGCGACGGCTCCGGGAACGTGTTCGCGAATCCGGCGGCCGATCGTGTCGCCATCATCAACACGCCCGGTGGCGGTGCGTCGCGCAATGTGCGTCGGCCGGATCTGGTGCCAGGCGTCGACCCGTATATCAAGAGCGGTGGTCTGCTGTTCCTGAACCCGGCCGCGTTTGCGACGCCGGCCCCAGGTCAGTTCGGCAACCTCGAGCGGAACTCGATTCATGGCCCTGGTTCGAAGCAGGTGGACATGTTCCTTTCCAAGCACTTCAGCATGGGCGGGAAAGCCAACATGGAGTTCCGGGCTGAGGTCTTCAATGTGTTCGACACCGTAAACTTTGCAAACCCGATTGGCACGCTGCCGCAGGCGATTCCGACGGCGGCGCTCTCCGAGGCAAACCGCGTGCAGCCGGGACAGCCCTACACGGCAGGCGCGGCAGGCACCTTCGGCCGGCTCTCGAGCACGGTCGGGCGGACGGTCGGTCTCGGCACACCGCGACAGATTCAGGTGGCCTTGCGCCTGAACTTCTAACCACCACTGAGAATCCGGGGGCAGCGTCTGACGACGTTGCCCCCGGATATCATCTGCACCATGCGTTCACTGGCAGCCGAAGGCGTCGGCACGGCCCTCTTACTCGCGACGGTCGTCGGGTCCGGCATCATGGGCGAACAGCTTGCGGGCGGCAACATCGCCATCGCGCTGCTCGCGAACTCCCTCGCAACCGGCGCGGCACTCGTCGCCCTCATCCTCACCTTCGGCCCCGTGTCCGGGGCGCACTTCAATCCCGCAGTGACGCTCGCGGATGCCTCGACCGGGGGAACCGCGTGGCGCCGTGTGCCCGGCTATATCGGGGTGCAGATCATCGGCGCCATCGTCGGCGTGTGGATCGCGCACCTGATGTACGGGCTGCCGGTGTTCATGGTCTCGACGCATGTGCGTGCGGGCGGGGCGCAGCTGTTCAGCGAGGTCATCGCGACATTCGGGCTGGTGCTCGTCATCCTGGGATGCGCGCGCCACCGCCCGGAGATGGTGCCGTTCGCGGTGGCCGCCTACATCACTGCGGCGTACTGGTTCACCGCGTCCACCTCGTTCGCGAATCCGGCCGTGACCATTGCCCGCAGCATGACAGACACCTTTGCCGGCATCCGTCCCATGGACGCGCCGGGGTTCATCGCGGCGCAATTGTGCGGGGCGCTGGCCGCCACGCGATTCTTCCGATGGATGTCACGATGACGACCGTGCTCTTCGCCTGCGTGCACAATGCGGGACGGTCGCAGATGGCCGCCGCCTTCTTCAATCAGCTGGCGGACCCTGAGAAGGCGCGCGGAATATCGGCGGGCACCAGTCCTGGTCCGCGCGTCCACCCGGAAGTGGTGGCCGCCATGCGCGAAGTGGGCATCGACCTTGAAAGCGCAGGCACGCAGCGCCTGACGCCTGAGCTCGCAGAGCAGGCGCACATGCTCATCACGATGGGATGCGGGGACGAATGTCCTGTGGTGCCTGGCGCGCGGCGCGACGACTGGCCGCTCGAGGACCCGAAGGGGAAGTCGATGGACGACGTGCGGCGCATTCGCGATGACGTGCGCGCACGGGTCGCCGCGCTGATCAGTGCGGAAGGTTGGGGATAGCGTTTCCGTCTAGGCCGGCGCATCAGGCGCGGGCAGTGTCACGGTAAACAGGGCGCCGCCTTCCGGACGGTTCGCCGCACGCACCTCACCCTTGTGCAGCTCGACGAGGTGTTTGACGATCGCCAGGCCCAGCCCGGTGCCTCCCGGGCGGGCACGCGACTTGTCGACGCGATAGAAACGTTCGAACACCCGCGTCAGGTCTTCCGGCGGGATGCCCGGTCCGGAGTCGGCCACGGTCATCACCATCCGGTCATCACGCCGCGACGCACCCAGATGCACCTCAGCGTCATCGGGTGAGTAGTTGACCGCGTTCTCAACCAGATTGCGCACGACGTCGTACAGTTTGGCCGGGTCGCCTTCGACCGTGCCGGCCCCGACCTCCACCTGTATCGACACGTGCTGCCGCTTTGCCTGAATGGCCGGCGCGAGATCGGCGACGACGTTGCTGAAGAGCTGGTGAAGGTCGCACGTCGCCGTATCGAGCATCTCCTGCCGCGCGTCGAGTCTGGCCAGGCGCAGCAGATCCTGAACCAGTCGATCCATGCGGGCACTCTGTCGCGCGATGATCTCGAGGAAGGTCCGTGTGCCCTCGTGCGCGGACGGTTCGTCGAGGAGCGCTTCGAC
>CANJYC010000032.1 GCA_947478985.1 Acidobacteriota bacterium
GCGATGCTGCCGAAATGATCGCGGACCTTCTGCATCGCCTCCCGGGTGTCAATGTCACCGACAATCACCAGCGTGGCGTTGTTCGGCACATAAAAGCGACGGTAGTGGCCGTACAGATCGTCGCGCGTCATCGTCTCGAGATCCGGCAGCCACCCGATCGTGGGATGCCGGTACGGGTGGGCCCTGAACGCCGCGGCCGTGAGCTCCTGATCGAGGAGTGAATCGGGGTCGTTCTCGCCGCCCTGCAACTCGGAAATGATCACCGTTCGCTCCGACTCGCAGTCGGCCGGATCGTAGAGGCACCGGGCCATCCGCTCGGACTCAATAAACAGCATGCGGTCGAGCGCGCTGCTGGGGGCGGTTTCGGTATAGGTGGTCTGATCGATCCAGGTGTAGCCGTTCCAGTAGCCGCCGAACTGCTCGATGATCCCCTTGACCTGGTCCCGGGGAATATTCGTCGTCCCCTTGAAGTTCATGTGCTCGACCCAGTGAGACACACCCGTCAGGCCTGGCGCCTCGTCCTTCGAGCCGACCCGGTACCAGCACCATACGGAGGCGAGCGGCGCGGTGTGCACTTCCTGAATGAGCACTTTCAGGCCGTTGTCGAGCACCTCTTCGTGAACGGACATCACGTCATTATTAGCCTAGAATGAAGGCTTATGCCCGAGTGGAAAGACACGGTAAACCTGCCCCGCACAGGTTTTCCGATGAAGGCCGACCTGCAGACCGCTGAACCGGAGGCCATCGCGCGATGGGAAGCGATGGACCTGTA
This sequence comes from Acidobacteriota bacterium, assembly GCA_947478985.1. Classification (GTDB taxonomy): domain Bacteria; phylum Acidobacteriota; class Vicinamibacteria; order Vicinamibacterales; family UBA2999; genus CANJYC01. The sequence goes on from CANJYC010000032.1 coordinate 773, forward strand.
CGGTCAGATCCGCGCACGGCGCCGCGGTGCACCCAAGTTCGTCCTCCACGATGGCCCTCCCTACGCCAACGGCCAGATTCACCTCGGGACAGCCCTCAACAAGATCCTCAAAGACCTCGTCGTGAAGTCTCGGACGATGGCCGGCTTCGACGCGCCCTACGTGCCGGGCTACGACTGCCACGGGCTGCCGATTGAGCTGAAAGTCGACCGTGAGCTCGGCGCGAAGAAGCGCGACATGACGACGGCCGACATCCGGCGCGCCTGCCGCGCTTATGCCGAGCGCTTCATCGGAGTCATGACGGAGGAGTTCAAGCGGCTCTGCGTCAGCGGCCAGTGGAACGAGCCGTACCTGACGATGCGATTCCGCTATCAGGCGGACATCGTACGCGCACTCGGAAAGTTCGTCGAACGCGACATTGTCTACAAGGGCAAGAAGCCCGTGCACTGGTGCATTCACTGCCGGACCGCGCTGGCGGAAGCCGAGGTGGAGTACGACAATCACACCTCGCCTTCCATCTACGTCGAGTTTCCGCTGGCATCAGGTGCCGAAGCGGACTTCTTCGTGCGGGTACCGGAGCTGGCCGGTCGTCAGATCTCGACACTCATCTGGACGACGACGCCATGGACGATCCCGTCAAACCTGGCCATCGCCTTCCACCCGGAGTTCGACTACGCGGCTTACCAGGTTGACGGCCGCGTGGTGATCCTTGCCGAGGGGCTTGCCGCAGCGGTGGGCACAGCGGTTGGGAGAACGTTTGACGCGCCGCTCGCGCGCTTCAAGGGAACCGAGCTTGAGGGCGTCCGCTTCCGCCATCCCCTGTATGAGCGTGACTCCGTGGCCGTGCTTGGTGACTACGTGACGCTCGATGCCGGCACCGGTGCCGTGCACACCGCACCCGGCCACGGCGCCGAAGACTTCCTCACTGGCAGGAAATACGGCCTCGATATCTACGCACCCGTCGACCCCGGCGGCCGCTATCTTGAGTCTGTCGAACTGTTCGGCGGCCAGCAGGTATTCGAAGCCAACCCGAGAGTCATCGCTGCGCTCGAAGCGAGCGGGCGGCTGTGGCAGAGTCAGCCGTTCGAACACCAGTACCCGCACTGCTGGCGGTGCCACAACCCCGTCATCTTCCTGGCCACTTCTCAGTGGTTCGTGCGCATGGACGGCGAGCCCGCGATTGTCGGCGAGGACGGCGTGACCCGCACCATGCGTGACTCCGCCACGCACGCCATCGATCACCAGGTGAAGTGGATCCCCAGCTGGGGACGCGACCGGATCTTCAACATGGTGGCGAACCGGCCGGACTGGTGCATCTCGCGGCAGCGTGCCTGGGGCGTCCCGATTCCAGCGCTCGATTGCACCACGTGCGGCGAGGCCATCCTGTCGAAGGCGCTCGTCGACACGGCCGCCGCCGTGTTCGACACCTACGGTGCCGACGCCTGGTACGAGCGGCCCCTCGAGGAATTCGTACCGCCAGGTCTGAAATGCCAGTCCTGCGGCGGCACGTCATTCGAGCGCGAACGCGACATCCTCGACGTATGGTTCGACTCCGGCTCGAGCCATGAGGCGGTGCTACCGCGCTATCCCGACCTGACGTGGCCGTCGGACATGTATCTCGAGGGCAGCGACCAGCATCGCGGCTGGTTCCAGAGCTCCCTGCTCGTCGCGCTCGCCACTCGGGGGCGTCCGCCGTTCCGCGAAGTGCTGACGCACGGATTCGTCGTCGACCTTCAGGGTCGCAAGATGTCGAAGTCGATCGGCAACGTCGTAGCACCGCAGGATGTCATCCGCGAGAGCGGCGCTGAAATCCTCCGCCTGTGGGTCGCGGCCACCGACTATACGAGCGAGCTGCGCGTCAGCAAGGAAATCCTGACGCGCGTGGTCGATGCGTATCGCAAGCTGCGCAATACCTGCCGCATTCTGGTCGGCAACCTCTACGACTTTGATCCGGCCGTGGACATGGTTCCCGTCGACCGGCTCGACGCGGTCGATCGCTATGCGCTCGCACGCTATGCGGACGCCGCGCAGCGTGTGCTGCGTGCCTACGAGGCCTACGACTTTCCCACGGCCTACCAGGCGCTCAATAGCCTGGCCACGGTGGACCTCAGCGCCTTCTACGTGGACGTGACGAAGGACCGGATGTACACGCTGGCACCAGGGTCGCCTGAGCGACGCTCGACGCAGACGGTGATGTTCGTGATCTGCGACGGGCTGGCACGGCTGCTCGCACCTATTCTGCCGGTGAGCGCCGACACCCTGTGGGCTCATCTGCCAGGTGCACGCGCCGCGTCGGTGCACCTTGAGGATTTCCCGCGCGTCGATGGCTACCTCGCCCCGGACCTTCTCCGCACGTGGGAGCAATTGATGAGCGTGCGCGAGACAGTCAATGCCGCGCTCGAACAAAAGCGCAAGGACAAGACCATCGGCAATTCGCTGAGCGCCCGGGTGGTGATGACGGCGACCGGGGCGGTCGGTGCACTGCTCGAGGCGCACCGCACCCTGCTACCGATGCTGTTCATGGTCTCCGAATTCGCGCTCCATGTGAGCGAGCCGGGCGGGGCCGACGGGGTCTCGGTGGCCGTCGACAAGGCCCAGGGCGTGAAGTGCGAGCGCTGCTGGCGCTACGTGCCAAGCACCCACAGTGAACCTGACCGGGCCGGACTCTGCGACCGATGCGTCGACGCGCTCTTCCGGCTCGCCCCGGACGGGACCGGCGCGGAACCGGTCAACCGCTAACGTGACCGGATCACGCCGCGGCACCGACTACTGGGTTGCCTGCGTCATCATCGTGATGGACCAGGCCACTAAGTCCGCCGTACGGGCACGCATGGACCTGGGCGACAGCATGGCTGTGGTGCCTGGATTCTTCAGCCTCACGCGCGTGCATAACACGGGCGCGGCGTTCGGCATGCTGAGCGGCGTCGACTTCCCGCTCAAGACTGTCGTGCTGGCACTGGTGGCGGCAGGGGCGCTCGTTGGGCTGGCCGGCTATCTGGCTTCGATCCCTGCCGCGCACTGGCTGTCGAGGCTTGGGCTCGCGTGCATCATCGGAGGCGCCGCAGGGAATCTCATTGATCGCGTCGCGCTCGGATTTGTTGTCGACTTCTTCGATGTCTACTGGCAAGGATGGCACTTCTGGGCGTTCAATATCGCTGATGCGGCAATCACCGTCGGGGTCGCGTTCATGATCCTCGACATGCTCGGGATAGGACGACACCGTGTATCCAGAACTGTTTAGCCTCGATCCGATCACCTTCTACTTCCTCCACCTCCCGGCGATCACGCTGTACACCTACGGCGTGCTGCTGGCCACCTCCTATCTGCTCGGCCTCTGGCTGGCCATGCGGCGCGCCCGCGCGTGGGGGCTCGACGCGAATCGCGTCCTCGACCTCGGCATCTACATCGTTATTGCTGCGCTCATCGGCGCGAAGCTGCTGCTGCTCGTTGTCGACTTCGATCAGTTCCGGCAGTCGCCAGGAGCGCTCCTGTCGCTGGCACGATCGGGCGGTGTCTTTTACGGCGGCTTGATCCTCGCGATCATCGTGGCCTTCTGGTACATCGCAAAGCACCGGATGCCCTTCTGGACGACGTGCGATGTTTTCGCACCGGGCATCGCGCTGGGCCACGTCACCGGGCGACTCGGGTGCTTCGCGGCGGGCTGCTGCTACGGCCGGCCGACGGACGTCCCATGGGCGGTGATCTTCACGAAAGCACAGGCCGCAGCCAACGTAGGCACTCCGCTCGGCATCCCGCTCCACCCCACGCAACTCTACGAAGCCGGGGCGGAGCTCCTCATCCTGGTCTTCCTGCTTACCACGGAGAAGAAGGGGCGTCCGTTCGTCGGTCGGACGTTCTGGGCCTACATGTTTCTGTATGCCGTCTCCCGCTTCATCATTGAGATCTACCGTGGCGACCCGCGCGGCACGATGATGGGGCTGTCGACCTCCCAGTTCATCTCCGTGCTACTGGCGCCATTGAGCCTCGCGATGCTGATCTGGCTCTCGCGCTCAGCTCCGGAGTCCCCAGTGGAGATGCCGCGCCGGCACAAGGTCACGGCCTGAGCGTGCCACAGGAATTTACCGTCGGCGCTGATTCCGAAGGACAGCGGCTGGACCGATTTCTCGTATCGGTCCTCGAATCGCATTCGCGCTCACAGATCCAGCGGCTGATTACCGAAGGCCATGTGACCGTGCACAACGCCCCGTCGCGTCGAGGCGGACCCGCCGAGCCGGCAGCCGCGAAGTCCAACTTCGCCCTGCGCGAAGGGGATTCCATCACGGTCGACATTCCACCAGCAGTCGCGACGGCAACAGTCGGGGAAGCACTGCCGCTCGAAATCCTCTACCAGGACGAAGACCTCGCTGTTCTCAACAAGCCGGCCGGCATGGTGGTCCACCCTGGCGCCGGGCACGCGTCCGGAACACTGGTCAACGCACTCATCCATCATCTCGACGATCTGAGCGGCATCGGCGGGGAACTGCGGCCAGGCATCGTGCATCGCCTCGACCGCGGCACGTCCGGCGTGATGGTGGTGGCCAAGCACGACACTGCGCACCAGGAACTGGCGCGCCAGTTCGAGGAGCGGGAAGTCGAGAAAGAGTACATCGCGCTGGTCTGGGGCGGCGTATCGGCCGGGCGGCGCATCGACGCCGCCATCGGGCGGGATCCGAACAACCGGCAGAAGATGACCGCAAAGGCGAAGCACGCGCGTTCAGCCGTCACACGAATCACGCGGGCACGACCGCTCCCGGGACTGACGCTCTGCCAGGTCGCGATTCACACCGGACGCACCCATCAGATTCGCGTACACCTCAGCGCGATCGGCCATCCGATTGTCGGCGATGCCACCTACGGTGGCGTGCATCGACGCGTGCCGGGTGACATTCGAGCGGTGCTGCGTCTGGAACGACCGTTCCTGCACGCGGCCCGCCTCGCGTTCACGCACCCGCGGGACAAGCGGCGCATGGAATTCACCGCTCCGCTGCCGGACGATCTGCTCGACGTGCTCGAGGCGCTCCCGGGATGGCTGGATGCCGATGAGTAGTCCTACGCCGCGTGAGAGCATCGTGCCGAGCGAGATCAAGAGGATCTTCGAGGGCAAGGTCTTCACGGTACAGATCGAAACACTGCAGCTCCCGAAGGGCAGTGAAATGAAGGCGGAAATCGTCCGACACCCCGGGTCGGTGGTAATTATCCCGGTGACTGACGCCGGCGACATCATCCTGGTGCGGCAATATCGCCCAGCAATTGCTCAACTGGCCTGGGAGCTTCCAGCCGGGACGAGGAGGCATGACGAGGACCCGCGCAAAGCCGCCGCGCGTGAATGTCAGGAGGAGATCGGACTGATTCCGGACCACCTCGAGTCGCTCGGCGCATTCTTTCCCACGCCGGGCTACTGCGACGAGCAGATGCACTTCTATCGCGTCAGTGGCCTGCGCCCACCGACCAGCCGCGACGAGCCTGCATATCAGGATGAAGATGAAGACATCGAAGCGCGGGCGTTTTCGCCAGCCGATGTAAGGCGGATGATCGCAGCTGGCGAGGTCATCGACCTCAAGACCGTCGCAGGGCTCGCGCTCCTCGGATAGGCGACGACTCGGGACCGGACCTACTGCGGGCGCTGTCCGAGGGTCAGGCCCCTTCGGACATCCCGGTACGTCTTACTGAAGCGAAGGCTGAACCCGTCGATCCTTCTTCTTGTCGCTCGCCGGTCGGCCGGCCGGCGTGAGCGCCAGCAGCAGCACCTCATCGACGGTCTGCACGAAATGGATGGTCAGCTCCTTGCGCAGTTCAGGGCTGAGGTCTTCGTCGATGTTCTTCTCGTTCTGTCGCGGCAGGATCACTTCTCGGATACCGACGCGGCGCGCCGCGAGCACCTTTTCCTTGATGCCGCCAACCGGCAAGACGCGACCTGAGAGCGTGATTTCACCGGTCATCGCGATATCGCCGCGCACCGGACGTCGTGTCAGTTCTGAAGCCAGCGCCGCGGCAATCGTGACTCCCGCCGACGGACCATCTTTCGGGATCGCGCCAGACGGCACATGCACGTGAATTTCCGCCTTCTTGAAGAAGTCCGGATCGGCGCCGTATGCGCCCGCGTGGGCACGAAACCACGACAGGGCCGCGCGCGCCGACTCCTTCATCACGTCGCCGAGCTGACCCGTGAGTGTCAGCGTATTGCTCCCTGTCATGCGTGACACTTCGACAAACAGGACGTCCCCCCCGGCGGGTGTCCACGCGAGACCGATGGCCACGCCTGGCTCTTTCGTGCGTTCCCCCATTTCCTCATCGAGGAAGACCGGGGCACCCAGAAGTTCAACGACGACATCCGGGGTGATCGTCAGACGTTCCTCATTGCCTTCCGCGCGGCGGCGGGCGGCCTTTCGGCAGAGCGCACCAATCTGCCGCTCCATGTTTCGGACACCGGCCTCACGCGTATAGCCGCGAATGACCATGGCCAAAGCAGCGTCGGTGATAGCGAGCTGAGCAGAGGTCAGGCCGTGGTTTGTGATCTGCTTCTGCAGCAAATGTTCGCGGGCGATGACGAGCTTTTCCTCCTCGGTATAGCCGGGGATCTCAAGCACCTCCATCCGATCACGGAGTGCGGCCGGAATCGGATCGAGAACGTTGGCCGTCGTGATGAAGAGGACCTCGGAGAGGTCGAACGGCACGTCGAGGTAATGATCTCGAAAGGTCGAGTTCTGCTCGGGATCGAGCACTTCAAGCAGTGCCGACGCCGGATCCCCACGGAAATCGTGGCCGAGCTTGTCGATCTCGTCGAGGATGAAGACCGGGTTCTTTGACTCTGCGCGCCGCAATCCCTGCATGATCTGACCCGGCAACGCCCCAATGTAGGTACGCCGGTGTCCACGGATTTCAGCCTCGTCTCGCATGCCGCCAAGCGATATGCGAACAAACTTACGATCCAGGGCCTGCGCGATCGAACGCGCCAAAGAGGTCTTGCCGACGCCGGGCGGCCCGGCAAAACAGAGAATGGGCCCCTTGACGTCCGGGTTGAGCTTGCGAACGGCCAGGTACTCGAGGATGCGATCTTTCGCTTTTTCGAGCCCGGAATGGTCAGTGTCGAGCACCTGCTTGGTCTTCTGCAGATCGATGACCTCATCGGTCCGCTTCTGCCACGGCAGAGTTGCGAGCCAGTCGAGATACGTGCGCGAAACGGTGTGCTCCGCCGCCGACACCGGCATCCGCGACAACCGATCGAGCTCTCGCGCTGCCTCTTTCCTCACCGGGTCTGGCATTCCGGCAGCTTCAAGCTTCTGGCTCAGTTCTTCGACATCTCTGGCCTGATCGTCGCCCTCGCCGAGTTCCTTCTGAATTGCCTTCAGTTGCTCGCGGAGGAAATATTCGCGCTGATTCTTACCAACTTCCGATTGCACCTGCGATTGAATCCTGGAGCCGAGTTCTAGGACCTCAAGCTCCTTGATCAGGATACGGTTGAGATTGTCCATGCGCCCACGAACATCAAGGGTCTCAAGCACGTCCTGCTTCACCGACGTCGCGACGGTACTCAGACTCGAGGCGATGAAGTCGGCCAGCCGCCCTGGTTCTGCGATGTTTGAGGCAAGTGTCTGTAGATCGTCAGACAGAAGCGGTGAGAGCGACACCACCTGCTGAAAATTCGTCTTGATGTTCCGGAGAAGCGCATCAATTTCGAGCCGATCGCCCTCCCTGATTGCTTCCGGGGCAGCGCTGGCTCGACCGGTGAGATAGGGTCTCGTCTCGATAACCTGATCAAGCGTGACCCGGGCCAGCCCTTGAACGATCAGCCGGAGGCTCCCGTCAGGCAGCTTGAACATCTTGTGAATATGGCTGGCCGTTCCGACGCCATACAGATCCTCTTGCCCAGGGTCTTCCACCGTCGGGTCTCGCTGGGTAAAAACACCAATCAGCTTTCCACTCGAGAGAGCCTCGTCAATCAGGCGGACGGAACTTTCTCGCGCCACTGCCAGCGGCATGAAGGAGTTGGGAAAGAGGACGGTGTCGCGCAGAGGAAGAATGGCGAGTTCGTCTGTGAGCACCAGCGCGAGGTCGCCCGTTGGGATCGCCTCAACCTTCGTGGTTTCGTGGGAATCGCTCATGGGAGGAAAGGAAAGGGCGGCCACATGGCCGCCCTTGTATTGCGATGGAGTGTAGCGCGTGCCTAAGGCCGCGCGAGACTAATTTGACATGTCGAGGAAGAGGCCAGACGATCCACCCTTGCGGGCCATCATCCGCTCACGCTGCTCAGCGGTTTCGCGTGCCTCTTCGCAATCCTTACACCGGACGGCAAATGGCAAAGCGCGCAGACGCGCATGGGAGATCTCCTCGCCACACTCGAAGCAATTGCCGTACGTGTGTTCCTCGAGCCGCCTCAGAGCCGCATCAACCTTGTTGAGCGTCTCTGACTTCATCTGAATAAGGGCGAATTCGATGTCGTCCTGGATGTCCACCTCGGAACTCTCACCCTGGTCGAGCACCTCGCGGTCCTTGCCTTCCGCTGAACGAACGTCACGCATTCTGCCCTGAACTTCGGTCATCAATTCGCGGCGGCGCTCCTCAAGCATCTTTCTGAGTTCGCTGTAACGGCTGCTCTTTCCCGCCGCTGCCTTGGTTGCTTTCGTTTTCGCCATGTGCCTGCCGCTCCTTCCGCGTCTCCTGCTTGGGTGACCAGATTTGATGACCAGTGCATTCAGCTATGCAACTGTGATGCCTAATCTTACAAACCTAAGACGCCGGTTTCTATGTTCTGGCCTGCTGGTCTCAGAACCGTGGATGGCAGAACCTTCAGAGCTCGTAATTTGCGGTGGATTTGCCCTGACTTACGTCAGATTGTTTAATGTTTTTGAATGACATATGGAGCAAGCGGGGTGCTTATGGCATATGCCTGTCGCGCAAGTCTGCCATGCCGGCAACCACGCCGCATCGCTGATACTGGCTAAAAATAGACAGTGTGCGTTATTTTGGACACGTGGGTAGATCTTAGATTTCACCTGCAGAGTCCCTATCCGTGGACGCGCTGTGGCTGTCTTAACACCTTCTGTGACAGAAACTCTCTTCCAGCAAGCGACTCCTGACCGTCCCGTTGAACCGCACCAACACTGCGGAGTAGAATGGGGGGTTCCTTCTAACAACACAGGGAGAATCATGGCGAAGCGGTGCGAAGTCTGCGACAAGGGCCCGACCTACGGGAAAACGGTCTCTCACGCACACAATATCGGGTTGCGGCGTTTTGAGCCCAATCTGCAGACTGTACGAGCGTTGATCAACGGGGCGACGAAGCGGATGCGCGTCTGCACCCGGTGCCTGCGATCGGGAAAGATTACTAAGGCTGCCTGATATGCGAGAGGGCATCGCGGCACCTGGCGCACCTGGTGCCATTGGCCCTTACTCGCCGGCCATTCGGGCCGGCAACATGATCTTTCTTTCCGGCCAGATTCCACTGGATTCGGCTGGCAAGCTCGTCACAGGCGACATCGCGGCCCAGACGGAACAAGTCATGCTCAATATTGGGGTGCTTCTGAAGGCCGCCGGCGCAGGCTTTGAACACGTGGTGCGCACCACCGTGTTTCTCCTCGATATGAGCGACTTTGCAATGATGAATACCGCCTACGGCAAATTCGTTGTCGACCCGCCTCCGGCTCGTTCCACCGTGCAGGTTTCGCGATTGCCACGCGACGCTCGCGTCGAAATCGACGTCATCGCCGTCCTGTAACCAGAGCCGCTGACAAGTGAGCGGCTCGCGATTTACGCGCGCGCCGTCCGCTCCACGTCGATCACTCCCTGCACGTTCTTAATCGACTTGATCACCTTCTCAAGGTGCTTCACGTCCTTGATTTCGACGGTCATGTCGATGCGAGCGTGCTGGTCATCGCCCGTGCGGGCTTCCATGTTGGTGATATTGGTGTTGATGTCAGACACCTTGGCGCTAATCTCAGCGAGCATCCCCTTGCGATCCGCCACTTGCATCGTGAGCCGAACGGTATAGGGCGTCTCCCCGCCGGCGCTGTCCCACTCGACTTCGATGCCGCGCTCGGGATCGAACATTAGATTCACGACATTCGAACAACTCGCGGAATGAACGGACACCCCCTTGCCGCGGGTGATGTAGCCGACAATCCTTTCGCCACGGATCGGATTGCAGCACTTGGCTCTGAACACCAGGACATCGTCACTGCCACGAACCTTAATCTTGTCGGATGCCGATCCGGAGCGAAGCACGCGCTTGACGGCGGAGACAACTGCGGAGTCTGGCGCCCTTTCCTTCAAGCTCGCTGGCGGCACAGCCTTCTGGAGTACCGTGCGAGCCGAAACTTTTCCGTAGCCAATATGGGCGAGGAGCTCTTCAGACGCCTTGGCTCCGTACTCAGCGGCAAACTTCGCCAGTTCCGGACTCTCAAGCAACGTTTTCGGATTCAGATCGAAGCGACGCGCCTCTTTTTCAAACAAGCGCCGTCCGAGTTCGACGCTGCGCGCGCGCTCCTCACCTTGCAGCACGTGCTTGATCTTGTTGCGAGCGCGGGAGGTCGCAGTGAATGCCAGCCAGTCTCGGCTCGGCTTATGCCCCTGTTGAGTAACGATCTCAACAATGTCGCCGTTTTGCAGGCGGGTCCGTAACGGAACCATGCGGCCATTGATGCGAGCACCGGCACACTGATTCCCGACGTCGGTATGGATGCTGTAGGCGAAATCGACGGGCGTCGAGCCCCGCTGCAGCGAACGCACTTCGCCTTTGGGCGTGAAGATGTAGACCTCTTCCGGATAGAGATCGATCTTCAGATTCTGCATGAACTCCTGGGGGTCGCGGACTTCCTGCTGGACTTCGAGGAACTGGCGAAGCCACTGGAAATATCGCTCATCCCGATGATCACCGACGCGACCTTCCTTGTACTTCCAATGCGCCGCAATCCCCTCCTCCGCACGGCGGTGCATCTCCTCTGTGCGAATCTGAACCTCGAACGGAAAACCGTGCTCACTGATCACCGACGTGTGCAACGACTGGTACCCGTTGGGGCGAGGCATCGCTATGAAGTCCTTGATCCGCCCTGGCACCGGTGACCACGTCTGGTGAATGATGCCTAAGGCCGCGTAGCAGTCCTTCACGGACACGGTCACCACGCGCAGCGCCACGAAATCGTAGACGCGGTCAATGTCGATATCCTGGCGCTTGAGCTTGAGGTAGATGCTGTAAAGACGCTTGAGGCGACCGTCCAGCTGGCTCACTGGCACCTGCGCATCGTTGAGCTTTGCGTGGATTGTCCTGGTCAACTCACCGATGAGATTCTCGGCTGTCTTGCGCTTGGCTTCGACCTTGACGCGCAGACCTTCGTACGCCTTTGGCTCGAGGTACTTGAACGACAGCTCTTCGAGCTCGTTCTTCACCTTGCTCATGCCGAGGCGATTGGCAATCGGTGCGTAAATATCGATCGTCTCCTGCGCGATCTTGACCCGACGCTCCTCGGGGAGATGGTGCAGGGTCCGCATGTTGTGGAGCCGATCGGCCAGCTTCACGAGGATGACTCGGATGTCATCCACCATCGCTAGCAGCATCTTGCGGAGGTTCTCGGCCTGACGCTCCTCGCTCGACGAGAACGGGATGGCGCCAATCTTGGTGACGCCCTCGACCAC
>CANJYC010000033.1 GCA_947478985.1 Acidobacteriota bacterium
TCAGGCGTCCTGTCCGGGCTGACGCGCGTCCGCCAGTTCAGCCAGGACGATGCCCACTGCTTCGTCATGGAGTCGCAGATTGCCGAGGAGGTCGAAAAGCTCCTGCGCCTGGTGCAGCGCGTCTACGGCGACTTCGGCCTCACCTACTCGGTGAAGCTGTCGACCCGGCCCGAGGCCTTCCTGGGTGAGGTTGCCACCTGGGATCATGCCGAAGCCTCGCTGCGGCAGGCCCTCGACAACGCTGGCCAGGCCTACACCCTTAATGAGGGCGATGGCGCGTTTTACGGCCCGAAAGTCGATTTCGACGTCACCGACGCCATCGGCCGGCAGTGGCAGTGCGCCACCATCCAGCTCGACTACCAGCTGCCCGAGCGCTTCAACCTCACCTATGTGGGGGCCGATAATGCCGAACATCGCCCCGTGGTCATCCACCGGGCCATTTTTGGCAGCTTCGAGCGCTTCATGGCGCTCCTTATCGAGCATTTTGCCGGTGCCTGGCCCCTGTGGCTGGCGCCCGTCCAGCTGGCTGTGCTGCCCATTGCCGACCGCCACCTGGAATATGCCACCGGGGTGCGCGACACCCTGGCCGCCGCCGGGCTCCGGGTCGAGCTTGATGCCCGCGTGGAGAAGATTGGCTATAAGATCCGTGAGGCGCAGTTACAGAAGGTGCCCTACATGCTGGTCATCGGCGACCGCGAGGCTGCCGAGGGAGCGGTGTCGGTCAGGAGCCGCTTCGGCGGGGACCTGGGCGCCCGTCCGGTAGCCGCTTTTCTGGCGGACGCACTCGACGAGGTTCGACGCAAGGATGTGGGCGTGAAGGCGCCCGTCGCAGAGCAGCAACCGGCCTGAAGGCCGAGGAGGATATATCGCCTTCGATCGTACGCCCCGACGTGATGACCGCGTTCGCACCAACGAGCGCATCCGAGTTCGTGAAATCCGCGTAATTGACGAGACGGGCCAGCAGCTCGGGATCATGGCGCCGCCACAGGCGCTGGTCATCGCCAAGCAGAAGGGACTCGACCTGGTTGAGATCTCGCCGACGGCGGTGCCGCCGGTCTGCCGGATCATGGACTTCGGCCAGTACCAGTACCAGGAGCAGAAGCGATCGCGCGAGGCCAAGAAGCACCAGCGCGTGATCGAGGTCAAGGAGATCAAGTTCCGGCCGAAGGTCGACGTACACGACTACGCGTTCAAGAAAGCGCATATCGAGCGCTTCCTGGCCGACGGCGACAAGGTCAAGGCGACGATCTTCTTCCGAGGCCGCGAGATGGCGCATCCGGAAATCGGGCGGCGCATCCTTGAGCGACTGATTATGGAACTCTCCGACATCGCGATTGCCGAGACCATGCCGCGGCAGGAGGGCAATCAGATGCACGTGATCCTCAGCCAGAAGGCCGGGCGCAAGAGCGCACCGAAGAAGGCGCAGCCGGACGCGGCGGAACCGGCTGCCACGACGACGACGACAACGACGACGACGACAGAAGCGACGACAGAAGCGACGACGACGACCACGGAATAGCGATTAGGGACGGACATGCCAAAACTCAAAACGCACAGAGGCGCGGCCAAGCGCTTCAAAGTGACCGGAACGGGCAAGATCGTGCGCGCCAGTGCCTTCAGACGCCACATCCTGACCAGCAAGACGACGAAGTCGAAGCGCCACGCACGCGGCACCAAGGAAGTCTCCGATGCCGACGCGCCGAAGCTGCGACTGATGCTGCGGGTAAAATAGAAGGTCGACGGTCCAGATATCTGGATCGCCACATGAGGTCGCTGGGTCTTTTCAAAGTCGCCACCAGGCGCACCCAATAGCCGAGAGGAACCGATGCCGAGAGTTAAACGAGGAACAGTCCGCCGGGCCAAGCGCAAGAAACTGCTGGCGCGTGCGAAGGGTTTTTACCAGACCAAGAGCAAGCTGTATCGCGCAGCGAAAGAAGCCGTCGACACCGCGGCGAAATACGCCTATGTCGGCCGCAAGAACAAGAAGCGCGAATTCCGGCGCCTCTGGGTGGTGCGTATCAACGCGGCGGCACGCGAGAATGGGCTGAACTACTCGCAGCTGATTCGCGGGCTGAAGGTCGCCGGCATCGTGCTCGACCGTAAGATGCTCGCCGACATGGCCGTTACCCAACCCGCAGCGTTCGCCCAGGTGGCTGCGCAGGCCAAGGCCGCGCTCCCCGCTTCGGCGAATGCCTGATCCCGCCATCGACCGTTCGATCATCGAGACGCTGCGCGCGAATTTTCGCGCGCGGCTCTCCTCCGCTGCCTCCGACCGCGACCTCAAGGCCCTCACCGACGAGTTCCTGAGCCGCAAGTCCGGCTCGGTCACCGCGCTGCTCAAGCACCTCGGCTCACTGCCAGCCGACGCGAAGCGCGAATTCGGCCAGCTCGTCAACACCCTCAAAGGCGACATCGAGACCGCCCTCGCCGACCGCCGCGCGGCGCTTGATGACACGCGCGCCCCGGCTGGTGCCGTGGACGTCACGCTCCCTGCGCGAGAGCTCCCGATGGGGCGCATGCATCCGCTGATGCGCGTGCGGCAACAGGTCGAGGACATCTTCACGCGCATGGGGTACGAGATCCTCGAAGGGCCCGAGGTCGAAGAGGACTACTACAACTTCGAAGCGCTCAACATGCCGCCGGATCATCCCGCGCGCGACATGCAGGACACGCTCTACCTGGACGCGCCGATCATCGGCGGCACCTGGGGCGCGCACAGAGGAGCGCTGCCCGAGGCGCAGGTGCGTGCGGCAACCCTGCTGCGCACACACACGTCGGCGATGCAGATCCGCTACATGAAGACGTTCAAGCCGCCGGTGCGAATCCTCGTGCCGGGGCGCGTCTACCGTCGCGACAACCTCGACCTGACGCATACGCCGATGTTCCAGCAGTTCGAGGCGCTGGTTGTCGGCGAGGGCATTACGCTCGCCGACCTCAAGGGCACGCTCGAGGCACTGGTTCACGAACTCTTCGGGGCGGATGCGAAGGTGCGGCTCAGGCCCAGCTTCTTTCCGTACACCGAGCCAAGCGCCGAGGTCGACATCAGCTGCCGCGCTTGCGGGGGCTCCGGCTGCGGTGTGTGCAAGCACACCGGCTGGCTTGAGATCCTCGGCAGCGGCATGGTCCACCCGGCGGTGTTCGAAGCCGTCGGCTACGACCCCGAGAAGGTCACCGGCTTCGCGTTCGGCACCGGCATCGAGCGCATGGCGATGCTGAAGTACGGCGTCGACGACATCCGGCTGTTCTACGAGAACGACATCCGTTTCCTCGAGCAGTTTCCGCTGTGAGAATCCTCCTCTCCTGGCTGCGTGAGTGTGTCGACGTTCCCGGCACGCCTGAGGCCGTTGCGAAGACGATGTCGGTGCGTGGCTTCGCCGTCGAGGGCATCGAGCCCGTTGGCGACGGCGATGCGGTGCTCGATTTCGAGATCACCGCCAATCGTCCTGATGCCATGTCCGTCGTCGGCATGGCGCGCGAGGTCGCTACGGCGTACGGACTGGCGCTGACGTCGGCGGCTGGCAGTGGGCACTCGGCGGATCCGGACACCGCACGCCCGAAGGCCGACGCCGCCGCATCTGACATCGACATCGTGCTCGAGAGCCCGGAACTCTGCCCCCGCTATGTCGGCGCCGTCGCCGACGTGACGGTCGCCCCATCCCCGGCCTGGATGCAGGCTCGACTGCAGGCGGCCGGCATCCGCCCGATCAGCAACATCGTCGACATCACGAACTACGTGCTCCTGGAACTCGGACAGCCGATGCACGCGTTCGACCTCGCCACGCTGACCGGCCGGCAGATCCGTATCAGGACCGCGAGGCCTGGTGAAGCGCTCAAGACCCTCGACGGCCAGGCGCGGACACTCACGCCGGAGATGCTCGTCATCGCCGATGCCGAGCGGGCCGGCGCCGTCGCGGGTGTCATGGGCGGCGCCGACACCGAGGTGACGGGCGCGACGAAGACCATCGTGTTCGAGAGCGCCTATTTCAACCCGCTCTCCGTGCGGCGCACCAGCAAGAAGCTCGGGCTGAAGACGGAAGCCAGCATGCGTTTCGAGCGCGGCGCCGATCCGAACCTGCCCTTGCTGGCCATGACACGTGCGCTGGCCCTCCTCGAGGAGATCGGGGCCGGGCGGGCGCGGGGTCCGATCCTCGACCGCTATCCCAACCGGCGGAAACCCGCCTCGCTGCGGCTGCGGCGCGGGAAGATTCTCGGTCTGCTCGGCGTCGCGATCCCCGATGCGACCGTAACGCGAATCCTCGAGGGACTCGATTTCCGCCTGACGCCCGACGCCGAAGGGTGGCAGGTCACGGTGCCGACGCGCCGCGTGGACGTCGTGCGCGAGGTCGACCTGATCGAGGAAATCGCGCGCCATCACGGACTCGATCAGCTACCCAGCACCTTTCCCGCGCTGCACGCGGCGCCGCCGCCGGCAGACCCGCGCCTCGCACGCGCGCGCCAGCTCCGTGCCGTGATGACTGCCGCCGGCTTCTTCGAGGCTGTGACCTTCGGCTTCGTCGCGGTTGACGCCGCCGCGACGTTTGCGGCCGACGGCGACCTGGTGCCGATCGCCAACCCGCTGTCGGAGAACTTCGCCGTGCTGCGTCCCTCGTCGCTGCCTGGGCTGATGGCCGCGGTGGCCCATAACCGCCGCCGGGAGCAGCGCGACATCCGCCTCTTCGAAATCGGCAATCGCTTCTCCCGAAGTGGCGGTGAACGCCGCGCGCTGGCCTGCGCGTGGACCGGTGCCGGCAGCCCCGAGCACTGGGAGGGCGGCGCGCGCGACGTCGACTTCTTCGACATCAAGGCGATTGCGCTCCGGGTTGCGCAGGCGATGCGCGTTGACGCCGTCGTCGAGCCGCATCGCGAGGCGTGGCTCGCGCCGGGCCGCGCGGCAGCACTGGTGGCTGGTGGCGTGCGCATCGGCGTATTCGGCCAGCTCGCCCCGGCCGTGGCCGGGCGACATGGCCTGTCGGAGGCCGAAGCCGTCTACGTGATGGAGATCGATCTCGACGCGGCGGAGCGGGCCGGCGCTGGCGCCGATCTGACCGTCGCGCCGCTTCCGCGCTTCCCCTCCGTGACACGCGACATCTCCATCCTCGTCGACGAGACCCTCGCTGCCGCAGCGGTGCGCACGACCATCGAGGCCGCCGCGCCGCCGACACTCGTCCGGATTCGAGAGTTCGATCGCTACCAGGGCAAGGGCATCCCGGAAGGCAAGATCAGCCTCTCGCTGCGACTCACCTATCGGTCACCGGAGCGCACGCTGACCGATGCCGACGTGCAGTCGGCGATGGATGCAGTTCTCACCGCGTTGCGCGCACAGCACGACGCGGTACAACGATGACGGCACGCCGGAGGCTCCGCCCCGCCGTGCTACCATGCACTTCGCATTTCACCTTAGAGGTCGACACGGATGGTCAAGCAGGCAGCGTCGCGCACGAGTGAAGTGGAACCGATCGATCGTCTCGAGGAGAAGGTCAAGCTGCTGGTCGGCATGGTGACGTCGCTGCGCGAGCAGCAGGCACGCGCCGCCGAGGAAAACGCACGACTGACGCAGGAGATCGACACCCTCCGCGTGCGACTGGGAGACGCCGAAGGGGCCAGCGTCGAGCTGTCGGCGCTCCGCGACGAGCGTGACATCATCCGCACGCGGGTCGCCGAGATGCTGCAGCAGCTCGAGGCCATCTAGCTGCCATGGCGGCCCGGGTCGTCACTGTCGAGATCGGCGGACAGCGCTATCCGATCCGCAGCACGCTCGACGAGAAGTACGTCGGCGAACTCGCCGCCTTTGTCGACGCGAAGATGCGAGCGGCCTCGGATGCCGCCCCCGCCAGCGACATGCTCGGCCTCGCGGTGCTGGTCGCCCTCAATATCGCCGACGAGGTCTTCCGCGCGCGGGATCAGCAATCGTCGGCGCGCGGCGAGATCAACGCGCGCGCGCTGCAACTGGAACAGCTGGTCGACGATGTGCTGGCCCACGCCGCACCCGAGAAAGCCACGCCGGCGCCTTGACCCACCCCTGGGCGCACGCTAAGATGCCCGCAGCTCCTGCTTTGCTCGTGATGGTTTTCGGAGGATCGTCTGAGCCGATGTTTTACCCAAGTGAGCTGCGAGGCCGCGTGTTGTGCATGCCTCTGTTCCGAGGAAGCCTGAAACGCGGTTAATAACAGCGGCTCCACCTTCTAACGAAGGTTCACTCGACCTCCCCACACGGCAAAGCGGGGCACTTTGCACTCCACCATATCTTCCATAGGCGAGCGCGCGCTCATCGAGCGAATCACATCGCGCCTCGCGATGCCGGCCTGGGTCGTTGTCGGTCCCGGTGACGATGCGGCGGTCGTCACCCACGAGCGCGGGGCGCTCAGCGTGCTGACGACCGATGTGCAGGTCGAAGGCATACATTTCGACCGTCGGTTCGTACCGCCAGCAGCCATCGGGCACCGTGCGCTGGCCGTGAGCCTGAGCGACGTGGCGGCGATGGGCGCGACACCTCGCGCCGCGCTGCTCTCGCTGGTCATGCCTGGCACGCTCGAGGTGGACGTGGTCGACGGCATCCTCGACGGCGTGCTGGCCCTGGCCGCCCGCCACCGGGTGGCGCTGGTGGGCGGCAATATCAGCCGCACCCCGGGGCCCCTCGTCGTCGACATGACGCTGACCGGCTCCGTGCATCCGCGCCGCATCCTGTCGCGCGCGGGCGCGCGTCCCGGCGACGACGTCTACGTGACCGGGATGATTGGCGATGCGCTCGTGGGCCTCCAGTCGCTGCAGGCGGACCCAACATCCGCGAGCCCGGAACGTGAGACGTGCCGCGAGCGTTACCTGCGCCCAGAGCCCCGCATGCGCGCCGGCGTGCTGCTCGGGCGGAACCGCGCGGCGGCGGCGTGCATGGACCTGAGCGACGGGCTCGCCGATGGCCTGCGCCAGATCGCGGACGCGTCCGGTGTCGGGATGACCATTGCCGCCGACGCGCTGCCGATCAGCACAGGCGCCAGAGCGTGGCATGAGGCCCATGGCCGCGACCCGGTCATGGCCTCGATTGCGGGTGGCGACGACTACGAGCTCCTGTTTACGGCGCACGCGACACAGCGCGGGCGACTGCGAGGCGTGCTGAAGCATGTGGGCTCATTGCCGATTACCAGAATTGGCGTCGTGACAAAGGGGCGTGACCTGGTCATCCGCACCGCAGCGGACGATCGCGAGGTGCCGTCAGGTTTCGAACATTTCAGGTGAAGAAGCCGTTTCTCGCAACATCGATCAGGCTGAAGATCGCAGCGACGCTCATCGCTGTCAGCGCATTCGTGTTGCTGTACGAGGCCAACATCTTCGACTCGCTCGAGACCGCCGGCAGGACCCTGAGAGCAGACCCCACGGCACCGGTTACCGGTGCGCAGTTGCAGTTTGCAGCCACGGCCTACTGCAAGGGCCAGACGACCGCCTCCGGCGTCAGCGTGCGATCGGGCGTGGCTGCGGCCGACCCGAACCTGCTGCCCGTCGGCAGCGTGCTCAACGTCACCACAGACACCAGAAAGTACAACGGCATCTATACGGTGATGGACACCGGCCCATCTGTGCAGGGGCGCGTGCTCGACCTCTACATGTGGAACTGCAACGAGGCGCTGGCCTTCGGACGCAAGCAGGTGCAGATCACCGTCCTGCGTCTGGGCTGGAATCCGAGCGCCAGCTCACCGGGCCTGATCGACCGGCTCTTCCGCCGCCGTGAGGCCGTGCGGCGCGCACCAGCCCCGGACGCCGCTGACATCCCGGCAGGTCCGATTCCGGAGACGGCGGCTCCGCCGTCTGGCACGCCGGCACCGGTTGGCGTGGAACCGCTGATCTCCCCCACGCCGCCGCCGGCAGAGGCAACGGCACCGGCGGCACCCGTCGCTCCCTGAGAGTCGTCTCACGGCCGGCGTGACGGCATGGCCGTCAGCGTGCCCGTTACTCCTGGCGGTACTGCTCGTCGCTGACGTGCTCCATCCAGACACCAGCTTTCCCATCAAGCCGTTCCTGAATGGCGATATGCGTCATCGCCGAGACGGCGGTCGCACCATGCCAATGCTTCTCGCCAGGGGCGAACCAGATCACGTCGCCCGGATGAATCCGCTCGATCGGCCCGCCCCAGCGCTGCGCGAGGCCGCTGCCGGACACCACAATGAGCGTCTGCCCGAGAGGGTGGGTGTGCCAGGCCGTGCGGGCCCCTGCTGCAAACGTGACGCTCGCGCCGTTCACACGGGCGGGCTCTGGCGCCTCGATGAGCGGATCGATGCGCACCATGCCGGAGAAATATTCAGCCGAACCCGCAACAGACGGCCGCGACCCAGCTCTCGTGATGTCCATGACGTCCTCTCCCTCTCGCCTATTCGACGGCCACTGAGTCCCCGGCCGCGCCTGCCTGACCAGCCACAACCGGATCGCCTGACTCCCCTGCCCGGTCCCTGACCTGCAGCTGATACAGCCGGTGATAGATGCCGTGCGCGGCGAGCAACTCGCGGTGCGTGCCGGATTCACGAATCTGCCCCTTGTGCAGCACCACGATGCAGTCCATGTCCTGAATGGTCGAGAGGCGATGGGCGATGGCGATGGTCGTGCGTCCGCGCATCACGACACCGAGCGCGTCACGAATCAGCAGCTCGGTGTCCGTGTCGACGCTCGAGGTTGCCTCATCGAGCACGAGCACCAGGGGGTCGAACGCCAGCGCGCGCGCCAGTGAGAGCAGCTGTTTCTGCCCCACTGACAACGTGGCGCCACGCTCCGCCACCGGCGTCTCGAGCCCGCGCGGGAGCGCGTCTATGAACGTCGACGCGTGCACGGCATCCACGGCGCGACGAACCGCCGCGTCGGTGATCTCCAGGCGGCCCAGCCGGACGTTCTCCGCAATCGTCCCGGTCGACAGGTGCACATCCTGGAGGACCAGGCCGAACAACGCGCGCAGCACAGGGAGGTCCATCTCGCGGATGTCGACGCCGTCCACGGTGATCCGCCCCTCCTGCACGTCGTAGAACCGCAGCAGCAGACTGATGATCGTGGTCTTTCCGGACCCGGTCGCACCGACCAGTGCCACGCGCTGCCCTGGACGGACCTCAAAGGAGACATCCTTGAGCACCGGTTCCCCCTCGACATAGGCGAACGTGACGTGCTCGAAACGGATGTGACCGAGTGAGGGCACACCGGAGGCGCCGCCCTTCGGGGACTCGATCTCGACCGGTGTGTCGAGCAGAGCGAAGATGCGCTCGGACGACGCCATCGCGCCCTGGAGAATATTGAACTTCTCCGACATGTCGCTGATGGGGCGGAAGAACCGCTGCGCATACTGCAGGAACGCCACGAGCGACCCGAGCGTCAGCACGTCCTGCATCACCCACCCGCCACCGACCCAGAGAATCAGCGACGCCGCCAGCGCGCTGACGAGCTCGATGGCCGGATAGAACACGGCGTAGTAGAAGATCGACTGCACGTTGGCATCCCGGTGCGCGCGGTCGATGTCGACAAAGTCCGCGTAGTCGCGCGCCTCCCGGCGGAACAGCTGCACCGTGGACGTCCCGGTAATCCGCTCCTGCAGGAACGCGTTGATCCGGGCGATCCAGGTCCGAACCGTGCGATAGGACTCGCGGACATGCCGCCGGAACCACTGCGTGATGACGACGATGAGCGGCAGCACGCAGAAGGCCACCAGTGCCAGCCGCCAGTTCATCCAGATGAGCACGCCCATGATGCCGAGGAGCGTGAACACGTCGCCGAACACCGACACGACGCCACCGGTGAACAGCTCGTTGAGCACGTCGACATCCGTCGTCACGCGCGTCATGAGGCGGCCGACGGGATTGCGGTCGTAGAACTTGAGATCAAGTCGTTGCAGGTGGCCGTACACCTGCATCCGCATGTCGAACATGATGCGCTGCCCGGCCATCTGCAGTGTCCACGTCTGCAGGTATTCCAGACCGAATGTCGTCACCAGCGACGAGAGATACAGCACGGCGATGAGCCACAGGCCGGAGAGGTCGCGTGCCGGGATGTAGTCGTCGATCACGACCTTGGTGAGGTACGGCGGTGCCAGCTCCAGCGCCGAGTGCGCCACAATCGCACCCAGCGCGATGGCCACCTGCCCACGATAGGGGCGCAGGTAGGTCAGCAGTCGCCGCATGAGGCGTGCGTCGTACGCCTTCCCGAGGACCTCTTCGTCGTGGTGGGTTGCCATGGTGACGAGCGCGGGCCGACCGGCGGTCGGCCCTATGACGCGGCCAGCTCCTCCTCGAGCAACTGCTTCCGGTAGAGGTCCGCATACAGCCCGCCGTGCGCAACCAGCGTGTCGTGAGTGCCGCGTTCGGCTATCCGTCCGTCCTCGAGCACGAGGATCTGATCGGCGTTCCGCACGGTCGAGATCCGATGCGACACGATGATGGAGGTGCGCGCGCGCATCACGCTCCCGAGCCGCTGGAGAATCTCCTCCTCGGTGTAGGTGTCGACCGCCGAGAGCGCATCATCGAGGATGAGGATCCGCGGGTTCACCAGCAGGGCACGCGCGATGGCCGTCCGCTGCTTCTGGCCACCCGACAGCGTGATGCCCCGCTCACCGACCACGGTGGCATAGCCGCGCGGAAAATCCGCCACATCCTTGTCGAGGCGCGCAACACGGGCGGCGTCCTCGACCTCACCCTGGCTCGCCTGCCCGCCGCGCGCGCCGAACGCGATATTGTCCGCAATCGTGGCGCTGAAGAGGAACGGCTCCTGGGGTACGAATCCAATGGCGCCGCGCAGCGCGGCCAACGGCAATCGGCGCACGTCGATGCCATCAACGAAGACGGTACCTGGCGGCGGGTCGTACAGGCGCGGCAGCAGGTGCAGCAGCGTCGACTTGCCGGACCCGGTGGCGCCCACAATCGCCGTCGTGGTTCCGGCCGGGATCATCGCAGACACATTGTCCAGAACATGGTGCTCGCCGTGGGCAAAGCTGAGCCCGCGGAACTCAACATCCCCTCGAATCTCTCCCACCGCCACCACATCGTCCTGGTCGGCGATGGCGGGTACCGCATCCAGCACCTCGAGCATGCGCGTCCAGGAGGCCATCCCCCGCTGCAGCAGGTTCGTCACCCAGCCGAACGCGATCATCGGCCACGAGAGCATCACGAGATACGCGTTGAACGCCACCAGCGAGCCGATCGACATGCGTCCGGCCGCCACGTCGCCGCTGCCAAGCCACAGGACGAGGACCATCGCCACACCCATCAGGAGTCCCATGCTGGGGAAGTACATCCCCTGCACCACGATGAGACGCCGATTGCGCCGCAGGTACTCCGTGTTGGCGGCGCGGAACCGCGCGAGCTCAAAGGACTCCTGCCCGTAGGCGCGCACCACGCGCACGCCTGAGAGGTTCTCCTGCGCAATGGCGCTGATCTCGGACAACTGGGCCTGGATGGTTTCGAAGCGGCGGTGAATGACGCGGCCGAAATAGTAGACGACGAGCGACACCAGTGACAGCGGGATGAGCGACAGCAGCGCCAGTCGCGCGTTGATCGAGAGCATCAGGGTCGTGGCGATGACGAACGTGAGCAGCGTGCTCAGCGTGTACATCACCGCCGGACCGATCATCTGCCGCACCTGTCCGAGATCGTTGGTCGCCCGCGACATCAGGTCTCCGGTGCGGCGCGCATGGAAATAGCCCACGTCCAGGCGCTGCAGGGCGGCGAAGAAATCGTTCCGCAGGTCGAACTCGATATCGCGTGACGTGCCGATGATGATGCGGCGCATCAGAAAGCGGAAGATGCCGCCGACCGCCGCCAGCGCGAGCAGTGACGCCGCGTAGAGCCGGACCTTGCCCGCCGTCACGCCCGTCATCAGGTCGTCGATCGCGTGCTTCAGCACCCACGGACCGGCCAGCGTGACGGCCGAGGCGGCGACGACGCAGGCAAGGCCGGCGAGAAGGGCGCGGCGATAGCGGGCCAGGTAGCCCAGCAGGCGGCGTCGGGAAGACATCGTCCTTGCAGTATAGGACGCCGGCCGCCGCCCTGACTGTCGCACCGCCCCGCCGCTAATGTCGCCTCTGACTGACGCCGATAGTACGAGGCATGCACACTCGCACGCTGACCGTGATTCTCTTTGCTCTCTTCCTCGTCGCCGGGCGCGCCGAGGCCCAGTTCACGCCGCGCGCCGCCACGGTACCGGCGGAGGACTATCACATTGAGCTCGGGCTGATGCTCTGGAAGCCAACACCTGAGTTGAGCCTGACCACCGGCAATGCCCGAATCGGCACCGTCGACTTCGTGCAGGAATTCGGCATCACCGACGACCGCTTCCGCGAGATTCGCGGCGTCATGAAGGCCGGCAAGCACAA
>CANJYC010000034.1 GCA_947478985.1 Acidobacteriota bacterium
GCCGTCGCACTGACCGCCGTGGTGGCCGTCAGCGGCATGCAGCCCACGGGGACACGTCCCATCGCTCACACCCGGATGATGAGCGTGGCGCGGCTCGTGCTCCTGGTGCTGGTCGTCATCTTCGCGTTCGCGGCGTTTCGAGCGCGAACCGGCGGCTGACCGGCGCGGCGGCCGGTCCGCGTCAGAAGCGGAACAGGTGATTGATCTTCACGACGAGCCCGCGATTCTCGAGGTCCGTTCCGCTCGGGGGAAGCGTGGACCGGCCCTCGGTGTACACCACGAACATCTCGCTGCCGGGCCGATATTCCCACCGGAACCGCAGGTTCGTTGACAGTGACGTGTTGCTCGAGGTGTATTGCACGAGCGCCGAGACGAACATCAGCGGCGTCATCGTGAAGACGGACCGCACGCCGGTCACCGTGTTCGTGAAGCGGCCTTCCGGCAGGTCGATCCAGTTCAGGGAGATATTCGGCTCGACACTGAGCTGGGGCGTCAGCTCCACACGCCCTTTGAGCGCCGCCGTCTTCTTGTCGCCGTCATAAAAGCGCCCGGTCTCAAGTGACGGCGAGCCAGACAGGCGTCGCTGCGAGCCGGCGGTGTAGGTCACCACCAGATTGTCGAAGTCGTATCCGCCCTTGGGAATTCTGACGCCGCGGGCCACCTGAAACGGCGCCTTGAGCAGCTCGTAGAGGCGCTGATACTGCACCGAAAATGCATCAGAGTTGTGGAAGTCCGTGCGGAACTCACCACCCAGATTCCGTGACTCGAGCACGTTGCGGTTGTCGGTAATGTGATCGAGGCTGGCGTTGTAGGTCCACTTGCGCACGACCGGATTCTTCGTGGTGCGCGGGCTGAACCTGGCGAGCGCGTAGCTCCGGCGGAAGTTATCGCGACGCAGCAGCCCGACTTCGGGATTGAAATGCTTCTCGACGACCAGCCGATCGAGCGCGAGACCGTAGCGGTCCGCGTTGTAGTTGAACTGCGTGCGGTAGCTCAGATCGTCGCCGCGGCGCCCCTCCGTTCGAGACTGCGCGAGGTAGCCGGCCACGTACACGTTCTCGAAGAAGGCGAAGTTGGCGTCGAGGCCCCACACGTCGTTGGATCCCGGTGCTGACGTGGCCACCGAGCGGTGCGTGACGAGGCCGCCGATGTTGCTGCGACGCAGCACGTCGCGGCGCAGGCGGAGGACGCTGAAGTTGGTCTTCTCGACGTTCGCGGCTGCGTCTGCGTCGGTCTCGATGTTCAGCGCGCCGATGCTCCAGCCACCGACCTTGCCGTTCAGCCGTCCCCCGACGATGACCGGCACGGCGCGCGACCCGCTCAGCCCGATACGCCGGCTGTAGAAGATCGTGGGCACGGCCGCCCCGCCAACATCGCCACCACCGGTGCCGCCGAACTGAAATGTGCCCTGGCCTTCGAGGAAGAAGTCGCGCTTTTCCGGAAACGACAGGCTGAAGCGCGTGAGATTCACCTGCGCCTCGTCGGCCTCAACCTGCGCGAAATCGGTGTTGTAGCTGAAGTCCGCCGTCAGGCTCTTGGTGATGCCGTATTTCAGATCGATGCCCGCATCGGGTTCGACGTCGTGGTGCAGCACGGGGCGGCTGAGCAGGTCCGTCGTGACCCGGGACATCGCGTACGGCTTGACCTCGAGGTTGCGGGCGGCCGGCGGCACCTCGAGACCGACGAGCGCCGGCGCCTGGGCAAAGTGATTCAGCCCGCCGAAGCCGAAGTTGGGAGGCAGCGACGTGAGGAACGTCATCTCGCCCTTGCCGGCCAGATTCCGGCGAAGCTGGAGCCGCCACCGCTGTGACCGGCCTGGTCCATAGCGAAGCGTCTTGAACGGGATGGCCAGTTCCGCAATCCAACCGTTCTTGAAGCGCGAGACCTTGCTCTCCCACACACCGTTCCAGTCGACGTAGAACCGCTCATCGGTCACGAGGCCCTCGCGCATGCCCCCGGCCGCCGTGACGTAGAGCTGGAAGCCGTTTCGACCGTCGAAGAACGTGTCCATCGAGACGCCGAAGCTGTCGTGCGTGTTGAGGTTGTTGCTGTCGTGCCGCATGTCCTTGCCGACGATGCGTTCGGGATGCTCGTCCCAGCAGCGGCACGCGATGTACAGGTTCGTGTCGTCGAAGAGGACCCAGGCCTCCGTGCGCTCCGTGGTCGGTGCTCCTTGCCTGGGTTGTTGTTGAATAAATGCGGTGATCGCCGGCGTGCGGCTGTAGACATCCTCGTCGAGCCGGCCGTCAACATGCATCGGCTCAGTCACGCGAGTTGCCTGGACGGTGACGCGGCTGGCGTCGCCTTCACCACCGCGCGCGGGAGCGGGCGCTGAAGGAGTCGGTGGCGTGGTCGGGCCCTGCCCAGACTGTCCCGCCGCCGCCGAGGTTGCGATGAGGAGCAGTACGCAGCCCCCGAGGGCTCCACGCCAACAACAGCGACGCGCCTCACGTGCGTGACGGTTCATTCTGGCGGGGGAAGTATAGTCCGGCCGGACAATGCGGGAATGTGACTGACGCACGGCGCGCGATGCCACCGAGGCTCGGTCTCCGCAGCGGGTGAGCCCCCCAGCCGGGGATATCGACTATTGCGCCCGGACGTCCGGGATTTCCCAGCCGCTGGCCATAAACAGCATGCGGGCCGCGGGGGACGCAAGGGTGCGCAGGAACTCACGAGCGACCTGCGGTGCTCGCGAGCCGGTCATGACGACTGCGTCGTAGCCGGCGAAGCTCTGGAGCGACGCCGGCACGGGCCCGACAACGTCGCCGCCACCGCGGGCCGCGCCGTAGCTCAACTCGCTCACGTACCCGAGGCCGATTTCGCCGCGGCTCGTCCCGAGCCGCTCGCTGAGGGCGGCACCGCTATCGACGCGCACAATCTTCGGCTGGATTGTGTCGAGCACGCCGAGGTCGCCGAACATCTTCAGCGCGGACGTGCCGGAGGCGCCCTGGCTGATCACCACAGCATCGGCCTGCACCAGCGCGCGTTTCAGGGCATCAGTCGTGGACACATCCGGGTGCGCGGCACCACGGCTGACCGCCACTCCGGTGCCAACGCGTCCCAGCGGCAGCCGGGTGTCCGTGATGGCGCGGCCATCTTTGAGCGCCTGGTCAACGACGGCCGTCGCGGCAATGAGGACATCAGGTGCCGGGCCGGAGGCCAGACGCTGAATGATGTTCGGTGTCGTGTCGAACGCCACCGTGACTTGGTGTCCGGACTGCTGCCGGAAGGCCTGCGCCATCTCGGTCACGGGGCCGCGGGCGGCGCCGCCCGCCAGGACGGCAATCTCGTCGGCCGCTACCGGGACGGTGAAGGCCGTGAGCACCATCAACATCAGGAGTCGTCGCATGGGCTCAGTATACCGGCCACCTCGCCGAGATCGGGCCGGGCTCAGTCAGATGTTTTGTAGAGCGACAACGTCCCTTCCGAGCGAACGACGGAGATTTTGTGTTCGACGATCAGGCGATCCACCGCGTCAAACAGCGCAGTGTCATATCCATAGCCGCGCAGCACGTCCGCGATCTCTGTTTTGAAATGGGCGGCGGCGGCGTCACTGCCTGGAGCCGTCCTGAGAAACTCATCCGCTTTCGCCGCATCATCCTCGCGCCGGCGACGGTTGATGAGGATGTAGTTCGCCTCATTGACCCAATTCGGGTGCAGCATCGAGCGGCGATTGCCAAAAAACGGCATCAAGTCGGAAGAGATGCACAGTCTCGCGTCCCTGGGTATCGATCCCGACACGGCGCGCAGCGCGCCGGCATCGACAACGGCGGGAAGCTGCTCAGAAGCGCGAAAGATGTTCGAGTATGAGGCTCCGCCCTGGGCAAGCACCGGGACGACGAGGCCACCGATCACGACCAGATACGAAGCGAGCAGCACGATACGCCACTGCTGTACCAACGCCATCAGCCGGACGCAGGTAAACATCGTCGAGATGACGGCGAGCGTCATCAGCGGAAAGCTGTGCCAGTCCAGCTCGATGGTGTGGCCCATCAGCTGGAGAGACAGTTCCCCGACCGCCGGCAGGGCAAACGGGATCGCCAGCAGTCCGGGCCAGAAGAAGCGGAACCCGCTCCATGCCGGCAGCCAGCCCCAGGCCTCGGTGAGTTTGCTGCGATCCAGATACTGAAACACGAGATTCACATGAACGTTGTTGCTGTTGAATTCAAAGAGGTAGCAACCGCCGAAGAAGATCGCGCACGCCACAATGCCGGTCAGGGCCGCCCTCCGCGGCATCAGCCACTGAAGTGGGAGGCAGGCGGCAAAGAACGCCGCGAGAATGATCGGGATGTTCTCCTTGACGCCCAGCAGCAGCACCAGGAGCACCGCCGAGAGACGCCACCGCGATTGAAGGACACAGGCCAGTGCCCAGACCATCAAAGGCGGGATCAGGGAGTCGTGATGAAACCCGTAGATCGTGTCGGCGGTCGCGGAGATAGTCGAGTAGTTGAACAGGTAGACGACCTGGAAGAGCAGCGGAAGCCAACGGGCCGACTGCGGAGCTCCGTACCGTTCAAGAACCAGCCGCGAGACCTTCCAGATGCCCACGCCGGCCAGCGCAATGAGCAATGGCTGGAGGATGACGAGGAAGATCGGGTGCGGGATGAGCCACTGGAGCGGCGCGACCAGCGCGAAGGTCGGGGCGAAATGCTCGGTCAGGAAGGTGTCGCTGTTGTAGCTGTTGAGGAACAGGAAAGACCGATCCGAGAAGTCGAAGCCTGTGTTGTGCAGGATGGTCTCGTAAGTGGCGATGTCGCTCGTGAGGATGAAGTGGTTGAGCAACCGCAGCTTCACGATCGCCATCGGGACGATCCACACGGCGCTGATGGCCAACGCGGCCGTGACCGAGTCAAGGCGTCCACACCCGTCAAACAGCGTCAGCAGTGTGGCCGCGAACGCGTCGGCAGATCTCCTGATCCGGGCGAGCAACCTCATGGGGTTCCTTTGGCGCCTGCCGACTCATTGCACGCGGCAAGCGGCATTCGGTTCAGTCAGCCTTCCGGAAGATCACCAGGCTGTGCGCCTGGTTCGTCAGCACCTGCGCCGTCCGAAATCCACTGATCTGCGTCAATGCGGGAACGGTGGGCCCGAGAATCTGATAGACGACGACGTCAAACTTGTCCTCTCGTGCATTCTTGAGCGCCAATTCGATCGAGCTCCCTTCGTCGGTCGACGGCTCGAGGACTTTCTCGTCCTGGTGTGGAAACGGTGTCAGAACGCTCAGTGCGTAGTAGCGGTACGTCATTCCCGTAAATCTGATGCGTGCGTCGCCGAGTCCATTGTCCCGAATCCACTGCACCGCGCGCTTGTAGGGATAGTAGTGTTCCGAGGTATCGCCGAGATAGTTGCCCCACATCGGTCGCTTGGAGCCGTCGGCGTTGACGGGTGAGAGCCACACGTTGCCGGCGATGCCGAGGACCAGCACAGCGTAGACAAGACGCGGAGACCGGGCCCGGACGCGCTCCAGCGCGGCGGACGCCGCCACCAGGGCCAGCGGCAGGACGAAGAGGTTGAACCGGCTGTAGCCCGCGTACTCCGTGTGATCCAGAAAATGCAGTGCGGTATCCAGGACGTAGGCGCACGCGAGAAACGAGACTGTGAGGTACCGCCGAGCTGTGACAAGACACGCGACACCGGCCGCGCACAGGATGAGGAGGGGACCAAACTGTTCGACGTACGACCACGCAAACGTCGTATAGAGCACCGGTATGAATACGTTACCGAAGATCAGCCCCGGAGGGCGCTGGTCACCCCGAGCACGATAGACGAGATACAGCGCGAGCGGCACGGTCACGGCGCAAACGACGCGTGCCTCGTGCAGCAGGCTGGTCCAGCGCTTTGACCCGCGCACGCTCCGCGCGCACTGCACCACCAGCCGGCAGGCGAGCAACGCGGCGAGGAAGGGCAGCGCCGTCTCCTTGATGAATCCAATCAGCACCAGCGCGACCCATGCCGGATGCTGCAGCACCTCATGCACCTCGTCGAACAGGAGCGCCTCGGCGTGAAAGGCGACGATGGCCATCAACAGCACCGCCGGCAACTCGAGATACAGGATGGAACTGTAGTACAGCAGCAGCGGCGTCGTGAACACGAACAGCCCTGTGAGCCATGCGCCCACCGGGTCTGCCTTCGCCGCGTGTCGGCCGACGAGGTATGCGATCAGCACCGCCGACACAAATGGCACCACCCGGTAGATGCCTTCGGGAGTGTGCAGCGTCACGAATGTGCTCAACAGAATCGGCATGGCCGCCAGGAAGCGACTCACGTACGGGTAGCGGAGGGGGTCGAACCGGTCGTAGTCAAAGATGAGCGTGGGCTGGAGGGCGAACAGGGACAGGGCCACCATCGAACCAATCGACACCCATGCCGCGCGCGACACGAACAGGTTGACGCCGACGTACGCCGCAGACGCGAGAGCCGCGATACCCAGGTACGGCCGGAGCCGAAGCGCCAGGGGCGCCGCGGCCATGATGTGGTAATCCTCGTCGCCCCGCCAGGGAATGTCTGTCAGGAGCGCGCGCAGATCCAGGATGAGACAGACGCCCATGAGAAGCCCGAGCAGCAGGACCTCCCGCCGCGCAATGTTCACGCGGAACGTCCCGCGAGCGCAGAACGCCCACAGGATCCCCAGCGGAATCGACAGCCTGGCGGCGACCCATCCCAGTTGCTCCGTGGGAAGCGAGTCCCAATACGGCGTGAAGATGAACGCAAGGTTGAAGACGAAGAACAGGAGCGCCGCCGACAGCGTGCTGGAGCACACCAGTTCCGTGGATTGAGGAGCCTGGGTCGGCCTCATCGATTCGTACTCCGGGCACCGTGTCGCATGACCGTGGCTACACGAACTTGATGCGGCGGCACGCGAAGATCGCCATCCGTAACAGCAGGACGCCATGTTTCCATCGCTGGATCTGCGTGGTCCCGTACGTGCGATCGCGATATCGAATGGGCAGATCCACGATCTTCAGCCCCTGCTTGGCCGCGCCGAACAGCAGGTCGAAATCGCCAAAGGGATCGACCTCGCCGAAATAGTGGCGATGTGCCGCGATCCGCTCGTAGTCGCTCTTCCAGAGGACCTTGGTGCCGCAGAGCGTGTCCTTGATCGGCTGACCGAGGAGCCAGGAAAACGCCAGGCTGAAGAACTTGTTCGCGATCAGGTTCGCCAACCGCATCGCCTCCTGTTCCATCGGATAGACCAGGCGAACGCCGTTGATGAAGTCACCCTTGCCCGAGACCAGCGCGTCGTAGAAACGCGGCAGGTCCTCTGGCGGCACGGTCAGATCCGCGTCAAGGATCATCAGGACATCGCCAGTGGCGCGGGCGAAGCCGAGTCGGACCGCATCGCCCTTGCCCACCCCCGCCTGCCGGGCCAGAGTACAGCGGCGCTGCGGCGCTCGAGCGATCTCCTGCTCGATCGTGGCATAGGTCCCGTCCGACGAATGCCCTTCGACGAACACGACCTCGGTCCCCCCGCCCATCTCCGGCATCCGCGACAGCAGGGAGGCAATGTTGCCGGCCTCGTTCCGCGCCGGCACGACCACGCTGACCGTCGGCTTCGCCGCCCTCGCGTCGTCTCTCGGTTTGGGCCTCGCCATGATGAAGCTGGAGAGCGCCAGCATCTTGAACGGCCAGAGCTTGACCAGCACCTTGTTGAGGAAAGGGGCCACCAGGGGAATGTCGAGCGGCAGCAGGACCTCCTCCCACATTCTGACCGGCTCGAAGTCGGTCAGGGTCAGCATGTTGACCAGGTCCGCTCGCGTGAGCCAGTTCTGGAGCAGTCGTGGCCGGCTGAGCCCCAGCGCCTGCGTCGCCAGCAGGACCGGTTCCCACAGTCGGTTGTAGCAGTTGATGACAATCCGCGACTGTGGCGTGCACAACCGCTGAAGATTCGCGAGCACCCTCTGTACGTCCCAGAGGTCGCCAACCAGATCGGAGAGGATGATGACGTCGAAGGGGCCATCGAGGCTGCTCAGATCGTCCACGTCGAGCGTGGCAAATGTCAGGTGAGGATGTGCCCGTCCGGCGTGCGCGATCATCTCTCCGGAGAAATCCACGCCAACCCCGACCGACGGCTTCAGGGCCGCGAGGAGGTCGCCGTTCCCACAGCCCAGTTCGAGGATGCGCTTTCCGGGGGGGACGACGAATCGGAAGATGTCCTCGAGACGCCGATGATAGGCGCCGCCGAGACCCGCCCAGCGCTGGAAGCGGATCGCCACCCGATCCCAGTGCGCGATTCTGCTCATGCGTACGGAGCTGTCGGCAGGATGCCTGGCGCTGCCACCGCCATCTGAATCAGACGCGCTGGGCGTAGCTGTGCTGGAATTCATTCTCGCTGGTATGAAACATACGACTGACCATCTGGCGGGTCAGGGGATCAAGGCCCGGCGGGCGGCAGAGTCATCGTCGGTCCTCGCTCCCACGCGTCCTCGGGTACGAATCCCGCTGCGCTCCAGTCGAACCGCCAGCCGGCCGTCAACACGCGCACGGGTGGCAGCGGTTCGCCAAACCGGGCCTGGTAGTTCGAAGCGACCAGGCGCAGGCGCGACCGCAGATCGTCACCGATGTCCTCGCCGCCGGAAAGCGCGACAGCCGCCTCCGCGAACGCGCGATTCTCGTCGACCTGTACAAGGCGGGAGGCGAATCCGTCAATACGGGTGGCCGTGTCCGGCTCGAACCGGATGGCCGGCGCCTTCGGGTAGTGCTCCTTGAACATGGCCTCGGCGAACTCTTCCTTGGACTCCCAGTTCACATCGGCGTTCATCTGGTAGCTCGACACGTACGGTGGCCGCTCCATCGCCAGGAACGACACCACGCACTGCTGAAGGAGCACGATCACCAGGACAGTCGAGGCCAGCACGGTGATGTCCGTACCCGCTGGTGCCGTCGCGATATTCAATGCCGGCCCGGCAGGAGGCGCCGTGGGACTTTCGGTGCGGGCCGGCAGGCGATTCCGAACCCACGTCACGGCTGGTTCCCACGGAAGGAACGCGGTGAGCAGCGCCCACCACCCGGGCCACCACTGACCCTGCAGGAACCAGAACCCCGCATGCAATCCCGCAGCGGCCAGGCCGGCGACGAGCACCACCACTGGCCTGAACCAGATCGCCGCGACGATGACCAGGCTTTCGACGAGCAGCGTTCCGACAGACACGATGCGCGACAGGGACTCACTGCTGGCGACCGTTCTCCAGATTTCGCCTGGGGCGCCCGACCCGCCTATCACGATGTTGTCTGCGATGATGAAGTATCGAGCGGCCGCCCCGGTGATCCACTTCATGCCGCTCTGGTCGACCTTGGCAAATGCTGCGGATGCGTAGGCTACGCCGACCATCATGACGGGCAACCACAGGCCCAGGCCGTAGCGTCGAGACGGCACGTCAGGCGTCAGTCGCCACCCGGCCCGTCGCCGCACCTCCTGATCAACGCTGAAGCCGGCATCCCACGGGACGAAGCAGAGGAGGAATAACGTTCGGATCGGCAACGCGAGGTCCTGGCTGCCAAGTTGATCCGGGAAGACGATCGCAAACGACACAATGAAGCCGAAGAGGCTCAGACGCGCGGCGGCGCCGACCGCGAACACGCCAAGGAACGACAACGCCGCAAGGCGCATGGTCGACGCGAGGGGTGGTGCTTCTGGAGGGAGCGCCGGGAGAATTAACGGCAAGAGCGCGAACGCAAGGACAACGCGGAAGACGCCGAGGGTCGCCGGGCGAGCCACCGGAATCCGGCTTGCCAGCCAGCGGCGGCCTTCGGAGCGTGAGAGCAATGCGATGAGGAAGGCGCCGACAGACAGCGGTAAGAGTCCCAACGGCCGCAAGAGCGCCGAGACCGTGGTGCCGAAGCGGAGATCGATCCACCGCGCCATGGTGGTCGTCTGGTATTCCGTGGGCGCAAGCGTGGCGTGGTCGAGGAATCGCACGCTCTGAACGCCGGGAGTCGCGAAGAGAGCGGCCACGTTTTCGCGGGAAACATCGGTGAGCAGATAGAGCCACACCCCGGGGTCGTCTTGGCGAATGGGCGTGAGCGACCGTCGCTGCTCTACGTAGTTCCGACTCCGGGCAGGGACATCGTTGCCCCAGTGGACGTTGACCTGCAGATACGACTTGGGAGCGACCGCCAGGACGACGCCGAGGGCGCCGATAAGAACGGTCGCCACGAGCGCCGACACGCACGCATGACGCACTGCAAGCATCCGGGGCGTATGTTAGCAGCAGGCAGATGTTTTTACCGCGTCATCAAACAGCCGACGGGACAACCCCGCGGACGCGCCGCCAGGCGTAGTGCAATTGCGACGCGATGAAGACGAAGTAGACCGGCTCGAGGAAGAACTTGAACCGCGCGTTCTCACCCTTTTCGAACATCACCGAGACGAACACCACGTACAACGCCGGCAGGACAAGCCCGAGCGTGGAGGGAAACGACGCGCGGCCGAATCCTCGCGTCACGGCAATGCCCGCGGCGATGCCCAACAGCACGACGAGCAGCGGCCCTGAAAAGATCCTGTCGTACCACCCTCGCCACGGCAGGCGATCGACGATGACGTGCTTGGTGTATTGGCTCGACGGATCGAGGTAGTACCCCAGATTTTCGGAGTAGGACTCCAGTAGGTCACGTATCGGGAAGGTCCGCACGTACCGCGCGTAATCATTTGTCAGGCGGGCGTTGAACTCGAGATAGTGAAAGTTGTTGAAGTTCACCGATCCGTCGATCTTGCGCTGCCGGGTCAGCACTGACGGCAGCGGGCGGGGCGGGGCGGGATCCAGATCGATGCCGTACAGGCCTCCGCGCGGTGAGGGGGGGAAGTCCATGTCAGCCGAACGAACCAGATTGATGCCCATCAATGACGATGAGCTGAGGACGCCGAACTGCGTGTACTGCTTGAACGTGTACAGTCCGTACACGCTTCCGGCAATGGCCACAAACCACGCGACCCGTCGCCACGGCACTCGCAGCAGAGACAGGGACAAGCCGAGCACGACGACCACCGGCCATTGAAACGCCGACCTGAAGAGGAAGAGCAGCACGACTGCCGCGGTTACCGCCGCGATCGAACCGCGCCCCTGACCGATGCACCACAGGCTGTAATACATCCAGAGGACCAGCACCGCGGTCACGATTGTCGTGTCCAGCAACGTCGCGAAGAAGATCATGGCGGGATGCAGCAGGAGCAGGAGCGAGGCGATCAGGGCGAACGTGCGCGCCTGCGTCAGTTGGTCAAGCCAGAGGAAGACCAGTACTCCGCCACAGGCGTACGCGATAGCCCAGAGGACGTAGAGCGACAAGTCCACCCGTCTGAGGGCGCTCTGAATCTCCAAGGTCGGCCAGACGTGCACGAGCAAGGCCCGGAGTGAGTCAAGGCCCGGTGGCTGGATGTGAAGATTGAAGAGGCTCTCGAGCGGCGCGTCACGGAGATCCGCAATCGAGACCGTCTGCATCATGGTCTCTGACGACCACTCCTGGAAACGATAGCCGTCGATCGCATAGGGCTGCGCCGCCCGCTGCAGGGCGAATTGCAGCAGAAGAGCCACCGTGAACACGGCGATGCCGGCATAACGACGCCTGCCGCCGAGCAGACCCCTCACTAGACCCACCCCCACTGTCACCGGACGATCAGGAACAGTGCGGACGATGGCCATTGCAATCGTGCCGCCACTCTTCAATGAGGTCCTGGGTGTGGGCGATCGATTCGAAGCTGTACATGTTGGCTGGGAGGCAGGGACGATCTCCGCAACTGGTTGCTGACAGCGGCGTGATCTCCCGCCTGACTCCTGAACACTGTCCGAAATAGATACAAACTTCGAACAGACCTCAGGCGACCAGCACCCGCGCCCGACCCGCCGTTCGCGCGCGCGGCTTCACGACGATCTCCACGTCGCTGCCGAGCAGGACCAGTAACCGAACGAGCCGATCGAGTGAGAACCCGGCGAGACGGCCTCGGACCAACGCCGACACCTTCGGCTGATCGATGTTCAGCAATTCAGCTGCCGCGGCCTGCGTCAATCGGCGCTTAGCGATCACCTCGGCGATCTTGCGGGCGAGTTCCGCCTTCGCGAGCGCTTCCGCCGGCCGCGGGTGCCCAAGATCCTCGAACACGTTGCCGCTCCCGACGATGTAGTCCTTCCGCGCCATCGGTCTACTCCTTCTTCC
>CANJYC010000035.1 GCA_947478985.1 Acidobacteriota bacterium
CCGCAGCACGTCGCCCACGGCGAGGACGCCGGGTATCTGGAGCGGGACCGACGCTCCAGCCGCGTGCGGCTGAAGGACATTCGACGCTGAGTCCGACCCAGCGTCGACGACGACAAATCCGCATCGCCCGGCGTCGTGCTCACGGATGAGCGACAGCCCGGCCGTCGCCTGATCGTGACGCTCGACGATCACATGCTGCAGCAGATCGCCGAGGCAGGCCTCGACGGCCCGCTCATACCGGCTGTCGACTTCGAGGAAGTCCGCCACCGCGCCCTGTTGCCCGACATGGCCGTTGGCCTGCACGAGCACCATGCGTGCGGCATCGCCGAATTCACCACGGCTCGACACGAGTTCTTCCATCGAGGCCAGCCGCGCCTCGACTCCGGCCAGCTCCTGCTCACGAGCGCGGATCGTGCGCGCGCGCCACTCATGCTCGTTGCGGGCTGTGGCGAGTTCCGAATCACGCGTCGCACGATCGAGATGGACGCCTTCGAGCGCGGCGTGCGTACGGGCATGCGCCTCTGACGCGCTGGTGCGATCGCTTTCGACCTTCTCGATTTCGCGGCGCAGGTCATCGTGCTCCACGTCGAGCTTGCTGAGCGTCTCACCGACACGCTCACGCTGCACCGTGGCGTGTTCCATCGCATGGCGGAGCGCGGTCACCGAGTTCAGCGTGCTGAACAGCTCGGCGCGCGCCGCCTCGACGTCCCCTTCAAGTCCTTCGATCTGCTGCTGCGAGCGGCCATACGCCTCGTTGGCCTCGTCGAGCACCGCCGCCGCCGCGTCGCGGGCACGTGCCGCCTCGGCCGTGGCGTCGCGGCGGGTCTCGAGCGCCACTCGGGCCGGCTCGCGTCGCGCCTCGAGGTCGCCCATTTCATCGGCGATCTCGGAGGCCCGCGTCGCCAGCATCGAGGCCTGATGCCGATCGAACTCCAGCTGCTGCTGCCGTCGATTGATGTCGAGCTCGCTGTGGTGGGCCTGCTCGCGGACGCGAACGGCCCGCGTGTCGGCCTCGGCCTGCTCAATGCGCAGACGGCCGCGGTCTGTTTCGACCTCCGCCACGCGACTCGCGGCCACGGCCTCGCGCTCACGCGCCTCGCTCAGCCGGGTGCGCGCCACCTCGATGCCGTGAGCCAGCTCGCGGTACCGACGGGCCAGCAGCACCTTCTCCCAGCGGCGCAGTTCCTCGCGCAGCGTCCTGTAGCGTCGCGCCTTCGCGGACTGCCGCTTGAGCGTCCCCCGCTGACGCTCGACCTCGAAGACGATGTCATCAATGCGGGTGAGGTTCTGCTGGGCGGCCTCGAGCTTCAACTCGGCGGACCGTCGCCGTGACTTGTACTTGGTGATGCCGGCGGCCTCCTCGATGAGCTGCCGCCGATCGGTCGGACGCGAGCTGAGAATCAGCCCGATTTTCCCCTGCTCGATGATGGCGTAGGCCTTGGCCCCGAGCCCGGTGTCCATCAGCAGCTCGTGCACGTCGCGCAGCCGGCAGACCTCGCCGTCGATCAGGTATTCGCTCTCGCCAGACCGGTAGAGCCGCCGTGTGACATCGACATCGCGTGTGAACTCGCGTGCCTGCGCCAGAATGGCGTCGAGGTGCTCAGGCGACGTGCTGCCGTTGGCGCCGCCACCCTCAAGCCTTCCCTCCACGGTGGGCCCGGTTACGCCGCTCAGACGCAGCCGCACCTCGGCCGTCGCGCCGGGCTTGCGCCCATCACTGCCGCTGAAGATGACGTCCTCCATCTTCTCGCCGCGCAGGCTCTTGGCGCTTTGCTCGCCAAGGACCCAGGTGATGGCATCGGCGACGTTGCTCTTGCCGCAGCCGTTGGGGCCGACGATAGCCGTGACCCCTTGGTCGAAGGCCAGTTCGGAGCGGTCTGAGAAGGATTTGAAGCCGGAAATTTCGAGACGTTCGAGGCGCATATTAGTGGTGGCCAGAATCTAACAAGGCCTAGCCCTTGTGGCAAGGGCAATCTGACACCACTATATTTTGGGCTACCCACCCAAAGGCGGGCTCTGGCTCGATGCTACCTGGCGACCTGCCGCTGCTGCCCTGGCTGCCCCAACTGGAGGAGCCGCTGGGCCTCTGGAAACAGGGTCAGGGCGTACTGCAGCTGCGGGTCCCTGCCCGAGAGGTTCCGGCGTGACGCCTCGATGCCGAACAGGTCAACATCGATTTCGTAGTGGATCATCGCCTTGATGAACTCGATGTCCTTCTGCCACGCCGCCTCATCCATCTTCACGTGCTCGGTCACGACGTATGCCTTGAACTCCGCCACCATCGCATCGTCCACCACAAAGTCGGGTGCCAGCGTGCGCGGCTTGGTCGTGGGACTCGGGGCGATGCGAGTGTCACCGGAGCGCGAGAAGCGTTGCGCGAAGCTGTCGAACAGCTGACGCGAATAGAGGAGCCTGGCGAACCGTGTTGGATTGAAGCCATCGACCGGACCGTCGAAGCGCCGATCAGGCTCGACACCGCCGCCACTGTAGACCTTGCGTCCCGAGTCGGTCAGCTTCAGATCTTCCGCCTTGTGCACGCGGTTCGGGTCCTGCTCACGCAGCGTATAGGTGAGGTATTCGTCGAAGGTCCCGTCCCAGGGACGCTGGATCAGTCGGCCACTCGGCGTGTAGTAGCGTGCCGTCGTCACCGCGACGCCGGCACCCTGGCTGACGCGGTACACCGACTGCACGAGCGCCTTGCCGAATGTCGTCTCACCCACGATGAGCGAGCGGTCGTGATCCTGCAGCGCGCCGGACACAATCTCCGAGGCGCTGGCACTGTTGCGGTTCACGAGCGTCACCATCGGGATGGCCAGGTAATCGCTGCTCTCGGTGGCGCGGTAGTCCTGATCCGAATTGGCCACACGACCACGCGTGTAAACGATCATGTCGCCGCGCGGGAGAAACCGGTTCGCCACCTTGATGGCCTGGTCGAGCGCGCCGCCGGGATTACCACGCAGGTCGAACACCAGACGCTTCATGCCCTTGTCGGTGAGGTCTTTCAACGCGCGTCCCAGTTCGGCGTCGGTGTTTTCGCCGAAATCCATGATGCGGAGGTACCCGGTCTGCCCGTCGAGCATGAACGCGGCTGGCACGGTCGGGATGTGAATTTCGTCGCGCACGACCTCAAGCGGAATCAGGCTGTCGTAGCCGGCGCGCTTGATGCTGATCTTGACGGGTGTACCCCGTGCACCGCGGAGGCGCTTCACCGCCTGGTCGGACGTCCACCCCTTGGTGTCCTCCCCTTCGATCCTGGCGATGATGTCACCGCGACGGAGGCCCTTCTGATAGGCCGGCGACCCTTCGAACATGGTGGCCACGCTGATTTCGCCGTCCAGGACAACGATCGAGATGCCGAGGCCGTAATAGCGCCCTTCCTGCCGCTCGCGCATCTGGGCGTAGCTGCGGGGGTCCATGAAGTTGGAATGGGGATCGAGTGTCTGGAGCATGCCGGAGATGGCACCGTAGACCAGACGGTCGGATTCGACCGTTCCCACGTAATTCTGCTCAACGGCGCTGAGCGCGGCCGTGAAGACTTTGTATTGGTCTGAAACCTGGTCCTGCGCCGAGAGGGCGCTGCGGCCGAATAGTCCCCCCGCGAGGGCGCACAATACGACGGCAAACGCGGCGGCTGAAAACGACCGATTTGTACGCATGGCTTTCGAGAAT
This sequence comes from Acidobacteriota bacterium, assembly GCA_947478985.1. GTDB lineage: Bacteria > Acidobacteriota > Vicinamibacteria > Vicinamibacterales > UBA2999 > CANJYC01. Next base: position 3,670 of record CANJYC010000035.1, read on the forward strand.
CTTAAACGCTTGCCTTGACCCCGTCCAGATCCGATTTCTATAATCGGAAGAACAATTTAGCGGGTCTACACCTCAGACGCGGACCGGCGGGTCCCGGTCGGCCGGAGCACTACCTTATGTTTGGTTCCATCGGCATGCCAGAGCTGGTCATCATCCTGGTGATCGCGCTCATCATCTTCGGGCCACGCAAACTGCCCGAGCTCGGCCGTTCCCTCGGTAAGAGCATCGGCGAGTTCAAGCGGGCAACCAACGAGCTGCAGAACACGCTGGACGAAGAAATTCGCACCGAGGAAAAGCGGGAGCAGCGAGCGGCGATTCAGGCTGAGCAAAATTCAGCCATTGCCGCCGCCTCGCAGGCGCCGCCGGCGACCGTGACCGCCACGGTTGTCGCTCCCGCCGAAGGGGAAACCGTCAGCCGCGCCACAAATACCGGCAAGTCCGCGTAGACCGCCCATGGCCCTTGTGCCGTTCTCGCGTCCCGGGTCGCCGTCCGACCCGGACGACGACCTTGATCCTGAAGCACCCGCCACCGGCGAAGACGGTGGCGGAGCCATGTCGTTCCTGGACCACCTCGATGAGCTCCGCCGTCGCATCATCTGGGCCGTAGCCTCGCTGGCGGCTGGCTTCCTGATCTGCTGCTTCTTCATCCAGCAGATCTTCGATTTCATCATGCGGCCGCTGCAGCAGATGCTGCCAAAAGGCGGCACCCTCGTCTACACGGATCCCTCAGAAGCGTTCATTCTCTACATCAAGCTCGCGGCGATCGGCGGGCTGATCCTCGCGTCGCCGGCGATCTTCACACAGCTGTGGCTGTTCATCGCCCCGGGCCTGTACTCGCACGAGAAGAAGTGGGCGATCCCGTTCGTGATGATGTCGTCGTTCTTCTTCGTCGCGGGCGCCGCGTTCTCGCACTACATCGTCTTCCCGATGACGTGGCGCTTCTTTGTCGGGTTCACGACGGACTATCTCACCTTCATGCCCCGTATCGAGCCGGCGTTCTCGATGTATATGGGGATGCTGTTGTCGTTCGGCGCGGTGTTCCAGATGCCGACGCTCGTGCTGTTCCTGGCGCGAATGGGCGTGCTGACGGCCCGCTTCATGCTCAAGAACACGAAGTACGCCTTCCTGATCATCGTCATCATCTCGGCCGTCGTGACGCCTGACGGCGGCGGCGTTTCGCTTATCGCCATGTCGGGGCCGCTGTTCGTGCTCTATCTTTTTAGCATCGGCCTGGCGTGGATGTTCGGCAAGCCGAAACGGATCGCCGACTAGACCGAGGCCAGCCCTCACTAAGAGCGTGTTGCACAATTACGCGTAGCGGGTCCTGTCGCTGGACAGCCCCACCCGTGCTCGGCCCTGTCGGGCCTGCGGCGCGGGCGGGGCGCCCCGTCCAGCGCCACCCGCGAGCCGTAATACCCGCTCTCAGTACGATTTCGCGAACCAGGCGTGCGCCGTCGCCGCGGCGCCGCATCTCAGGCACACCTTGCCCGTGGCGTCGGTGCTGACGAACGGGATGTTGCGGATCGTGGCCTGCGTCTCCGTCTTGATTTCCGCTTCACAGGTTGCGGAACCGCACCACGGCGAGATGACGAACCCGGGACGCCCCTCCATGATCGCCTTGAACTCCTCGTACGAGTCGGCCTGCGAGGTGTGCTCCTCCCGATAGGCGAGCGCACGGTCGAGCAGCGCCTGCTGGATCGTCGCGAGCAACTGCTCGATGTGGGGCGTCAATCCCTCCATCGGCACGAACGCCTTCACCCGCGTGTCCCGCCGCGCCAGCACGACCTGCGACTTCTCGAGATCCTTCGGACCGATTTCGAGCCGCAGCGGCACGCCGCGCAATTCCCACTCATTGAACTTCCAGCCGGGCGTCTGCGAGTCGCGGTCGTCAAGCATGACGCGCACGCCGCGCGCCACCAGTTCGTCGCGAATCGCCTGCGCCTTCGGCAGCACGGTCTCTTTCCAGTTCCCCCGTGGGATCGGCACGATCACCACCTGATAAGGCGCGATCTTCGGCGGCAGGATCAGTCCTCCGTCGTCGCCATGCGTCATGATCACGCCGCCGATCAGCCGCGTGGAGACCCCCCACGATGTCGTGTGGGCGAACTGCACGGACTTGTCGCGTGCCTGGAATTTGATCTCGTAGCTCTTCGCGAAATTCTGTCCGAGGTTGTGCGACGTTCCGGCCTGCAGGGCCCGGCCATCGCGCATCAGCGCCTCGATCGAATACGTGCGCTCAGCCCCGGCGAACTTCTCGCTCTCGGTCTTCTGGCCGTCCATGACGGGCATGGCGAGTTCGGTCTCCGCGAACTCCTTGTAGACGCCGAGCATGCGCATGGTTTCTTCCTGCGCTTCCTCAGCCGTCTCGTGCGCGGTGTGCCCTTCCTGCCAGAGGAACTCCGTCGTGCGCAGGAACAGCCGTGTCACTTTCTCCCAGCGCACCACGTTGGCCCACTGGTTGATGAGGATCGGCAGGTCACGCCACGACTGGACCCACTTGGCGTACATCACGCCGATGATCGTTTCCGATGTCGGCCGGATCACCAGCCGCTCCTCGAGCACCTCATTGCCGCCCTGCGTGACCCAGGCCACCTGCGGTGCGAAACCCTCGACGTGCTCGGCCTCCTTCATCAGGAGACTTTCAGGGATCAGGAGCGGAAAGTAGGCGTTGACGTGCCCCGTCGCCTTGAAGCGGCGGTCCAGCCCCTGCTGCATCAGTTCCCAGATGGCGTAGCCGTATGGCCGGATGACCATGCACCCCTTGACGGGCGAGTAGTCCGCCAGCTCGGCGCGGCGCACGACGTCGATGTACCACCGGCCGAAGTCCTTGGACTGCGGGGTGATCTCGGTGGGCAGGTCGGGAATTTCAGTGTCTTTGGTCATGTCAGGATGTCGGAAACGTGCCGCTTCCAGAGTGGGTCATTGTGCACCGGAAAATCGGTGCGGAAGTGGCATCCGCGGCTTTCTTTTCTTCGCATGGCCGCGCGCGCGATTAGCAAACCCACGGTGACGAGACTGCGGATGCGGCGGAATTCGAGCTCGCTCTGGCGTGGACGCGGTGGCCGGGTCACGGCCTCCGACCAGCGATTCAGCTGCACGACCGCACCACTCAACCCGCCCTCGTCGCGAAACAGTCCGACCGATCGCCACATCAGCTCGCGGACCTCGCTGGCGCTCGGAAAGGCCTCACCCGTCCCGCGCGACAACGGCCATTCTTCGGTCGTCCGCTCGGGCAGACTCCCAGGGGCCGGCGGATACATCATGGCTTCCGCGGCGCGGGCACCGAATACCAGGCCCTCGAGCAGCGAGTTGCTCGCCAGCCGATTGGCCCCGTGCACGCCCGTGCAGGCGACTTCGCCGGCCGCAAGCAGCCCGGGAATCGACGTCCGGCCATCGAGGTCCGTTTCGACACCGCCCATGAGGTAGTGCGCCGCCGGGCTGACGGGAATGCGGTCCGTCGCCAGATCAAGCCCCGCCCGCCTGCATGCTGCGGCGATCGTGGGAAAGCGTTCGTGGACCTGAATCGGATCGAGATGCTCCATCGTCAGGTACACGGGCGCCCGTGTCAGCTCGGACTCGGCCACCATGGCGCGCGCCACCAGATCGCGCGAGGCCAGATCCCCCGCGGCCTCGTAGCGCGACATGAAGGCCTCACCTCCCTGATTGGTGAGGCGTGCTCCCTCACCGCGCAGGGCCTCCGAGAGCAGGAACCGCGGCGACCCTTTCACGTTCAGGACGGTCGGATGGAACTGCACGAACTCGATGTCGACGATTCGCGCGCCCGCGAGCGCCGCCATCGCGATGCCGTCACCAGTCGCAATCGCCGGGTTGGTCGTCTCGCGATACACCTGACCGGCTCCGCCCGTGGCCAGCAGGGTATGCGTGGCCTTCACCGTGCCGCGATCGCCAGCGGTGGTCATATAGGTGGCGCCGAGGCACTTGTGCCCGTGCATGATCAGATCCGTGGCCAGCGCATCATCGAGGATGCGGATGCGCTTGTGAGAGGCGACACGGGACCAGAGGATCCGGCCGATCGCGCGCCCCGTGGCATCCTGCGCGTGCAGCACACGCCGCACACTGTGGGCCCCTTCACGGGTCAGCGACGGTTGACCGTTGGGCATCCGCTCGAACTCGGCGCCCCAGTCGATCAGCTCCTGCACGTACTTGCGCCCCTCATGCACGAGCACGTCGACGGCCTCGGGCACGCAAAGACCGTCACCGGCCGCGATCGTGTCCCGCGCGTGGAGCTCCGGCGAGTCATCCGGGCCCACCGCCGCGGCGATCCCGCCCTGGGCGTAGCCGGTGTTGCTCTCGCTCGGATGCGCCTTGGTGAGGATGATGACCTCACCATGTTCCGCGAGCGAAATCGCGGCGCGCAAGCCGGCCACGCCGCTGCCGATCACCAGAAAATCCCCGAGCAGTTCCACGGTGCTATCCTATCAATCCGCCCTTGAACATAGATATAGATACCGAGCAGAATCCCGTGCGCGTCGACGTCCTGGCAGGGACACATGGGTCCGCGATCTGGATCGGCAACGGCATCGCCGATCGCCTCGCGTCGCTGCTGGACGAGCACGGCGTCGGTGCGCGGCGCTTCGTGGTGTCGAGCCCCGTCATCTGGCAATTCCACGGTGAGCGGATCCAGCGCGCGCTCGGCGCCATCGAGCCAATCCTGCTGCCGGACGGCGAACGCCACAAGAACCTCCAAGTGGCCTCGCGCGCGTATGAGGCACTCATCCGCGGCGGTGCCGACCGCGGCAGTGCCATCGTGGCGGTCGGAGGCGGCGTCATTGGCGACAGCGCCGGGTTCATCGCCGCGACCTACCTCCGTGGCATCACGCTCGTACAGGTGCCCACGACACTGCTGGCACAGGTCGACAGCTCAATCGGCGGTAAGGTCGGCGTCAACCATACCCTTGGCAAGAATCTCATCGGCGCATTCCACCAGCCGGCGGTCGTTGCCATCGATCCGCTGCTGCTCGGCACGCTGCCGCGCCGCGAGTTCCGCTCGGGCCTGTATGAGGTCGTGAAATACGGGATGATCGCGAGCCGCAGCCTCTTCGATCGGATCGTCGCGAACCCGAAAGCGATCTTCGCGCGTGACCCCGCCGTGCTGACACCGGCGATTGTCGAGTCGTGCCGGATCAAGGCGGACGTCGTCACCAAGGATGAGCGCGAGGGGGGGCTCCGTCGGATCCTCAACTTTGGCCACACCGTGGGTCATGCGCTCGAGGCCGTCACCCGGTACCGCCGATTCCGTCACGGCGAAGCCATTGCCTACGGCATGCTTGCCGCCGCCGATCTCGCCGTAGCGCGTGGCGCCCTGGCCGACAGCGACCGCCAGGCACTCGCCGCGCTCATCACAAAGCTTGGTCCGCTACCCGCGATTGCCGACCTTTCCATCGCGGAGGTCCTCGAGGCGGTCCGGCGCGACAAGAAAGTGGTTAACGGCCGGCTGCACTTCGTCATCGCCATTGCCATCGGCTCGACAATAACCGTAGATGACGTGACCGAAGACGAACTCCGCGCCGTCCTGCAGCGGCTCGGCATGACGGCCTGAAAATTTCCGCAGGCCCTGAATTTCTCGTGGACACTGCCCTCGTCTGAGGACGGGTGCATCAGCGTGGCGAGGACAGAACGAACGGGCCCCGCGTGAGCGGTTCGGCATCGCCTGAATTCCACCGCAAATCCCGCGTCGACCAGCGCCAGGGAAGGCGGTCCTGTTCTTGCTGGGTGCTGTGACAGTACAGGCCCTCCATTGAAGACATTCGTGCTCGCTCCACGTCGAACCGCGCTGCTCCTGGCAGTGCTCGCCCTCTGCACTGGCGGCACGGCCTGCGTTCAGGCCCAACCGCCCACCGATACTGGTCAGTTCGACCTGACAACGCCGAGCAGTCCGACTCCGAGCGTGGGACCGAGTCCTGCACCTGTCCCGAGTCCGGCGCCCGTCCCAAGTCCGACACCTGGTCCGGGCTCGACACCAACGCCAACACCGGCGCCTGCGCCTGCGCCAGCCCCTACTGCACAAGCGGTGTCGTACGAGCAGGATCTGAAGCCCATCTTCAATGGCGACTGCGTGTCGTGCCACTCGACGTCACGGCCACAGGGTCGGTACTCGATGTCCACGTATGCCCAGGTCATGGCTGCGGTCCAACCCGGAAACGCCCGGTCCACCCTAGTCGTCACCACCCAGTCCAACGGCAGCATGTACCGGTACTTCAGCGGCAACCGAGCGGCAAAGGCGGATCTGGTGAAGCGCTGGGTCGTGAATTTCAACGCACAGCAATCGCGATGACCAACACCACCCCGCGCTCCATCGCCCGTCATCGCCGGCTTGCACCTGGTCGACTGTTCCACTGCCTGGCCGCGCTGATGCTCGTGATCGCCGCGCATCCGGCACTGGCCGCGCCGCCGCCGACTCCCGGTCAGCCGGCGCCCGCACTGACCCTGACGGCGCAGGACGGGAGCCAGGTAACGCTCGCAGGGTTACGGGGCCGTCCGGTGCTGGTGGATTTCTGGGCGAGCTGGTGTGTGCCCTGCCGAATTTCCGTGCCGGCGCTCGACGACCTCTATCAGGAATTCCACGCGCGCGGGCTCGAGGTCATGGCCATCAACGTTGATGAACACGCCAAGGACGCCCACGCCTTTCTTGCCGGCCGGAAGTACACGATGCCGATCTTCTACGACCCCAAAGGGGTGAGTCCTGGTGTGGCAGGCGTGGTAGGCATGCCGACGTCCTTTCTCGTCGGCCGCGACGGACGGATCCGCTTCGTGCACCTCGGATACTCCGATAAGGTGATGGAGAGCTATCGGCGCGAGATCGCACTGCTCCTCTCCGAGCCCGCGCCGGATGCGTCAAGGTGATGCCAATGAACAGGACTCTTCGTCGCGTGGTGGGTACGCTGATTCTGGCCGGGGCGGCGATGGCCGGAGCGGGCTGCGCCACCGTCCAGCCCTGGCAGCGCGGATTGCTGTCGAAAGAACCGATGATGTTCGATCCCGATGCTGCCCGTGCGTCATACAACGAACACTGGATGACGTCCCGTGAGGGTTCCGCCGGCGGATTCGGTCTGCAGGGAGGCGGTTGCGGATGCAAGTGATCGCCTCCGCCATGGCCCGCCCATGACACGCTGGCGACTCTGGGCTGCGCTCGGCGTGCTGGCGTTCGGATGGCTGGCCACGACCAACTGGGCACAGGACCAGATCACGGTGCACGTCCACGAATTTCAGGATACGCGCGGCGTGACCGTCCTCTCACCGCTCGTGACGCTGGACAAGGACTTCACCGACCGCACCGGGCTGCGCACACGCTTCGGCGTGGACGCGGTCAGCGCCTCATCGGATTCCTGTGCGCGCTGCCACGCGCAGGGTGCCTCGAACGGCCGCTTGTTCGCCAGCGCCAGCGTCGTGCGAACGTTGGGAGACACCAAGGTCAGCTTCGGCGGCGAAATCAGCCGCGAGAATTTCTACGCGGCTGACACCGGCATGGTGTCCGTCACGCGCGCGCTGAACAAGGCCAACACCGTGGTCGGGGCCGGATACAGCCTTTCCTTCAACCGACCGGTGCTCCACCCGGGCGAAGACGTCGAACATCAGCAGGGCCACGACCTCTATGCGTCGCTGACGCAGACGCTGACGCGCACCACCATCGTCCAGCTCGCTTACGACTTCAACTATGTCTCCGGCTATCAGAGCAGCCAGTTCCTCCGGACCTCGGTCAACAAGACGATGATGCTCGGCGTCACCCCGGACGTCCGCACGCGGCAGGCGTTCACCGTGCGACTTCGACAGGGTCTGCCCGCCAGGACATTCCTTGAAGGCGACTACCGCTTCTACCGTGATGACTGGGCGCTGCGCTCGACCTCACTCAGCCTCGGTCTCACACACGACCTGACCGACCGTGTCAGTGCCGGCGTGACCTACCGCTGGTACGACCAGCTCGGCGCATTCTTTTATCGACCGTCGTACGTCGGCAACCCGCAGTTCTTCACCGGCGACTTCCGGCTGGCGCCCTTCAGCTCCGGCCTGACCAGCGCCAGGGTCGTCATCACGCCCAGGAACGGCATGTGGGGCTTCGCCGCCGGCACCGCGTTCGACCTCGAGTACTCCAGGTATCTCGCCAACACGAAGTATCAGGCGGCCATCTTCTCGGCCGGGCTGAAGATTCCGCTGTCGCACTGATGCGCTCGCAACCGCACTGCAGGCACTCGCCAGCCACCCCGCATTCCCGTGTGCTCATGGTGGTGTCGGCACTGATGCTGTTCGTCGTGGCGGGCGCGTACCGGCCCGTCGAGGCGCAGGGTCCGGAGGTCACACGCGAGCGCCGCTACATGATGGGCACCTCAATCGAGGTGCGGACGTGGGGAGGCACGCCGGCGGTCCGGGCCGCGGCCGTCAACGACGCCTTCGTCGCCTTCGCCGATGTCGACCTGATGATGAGCAACTATCGGGATGACAGC
>CANJYC010000036.1 GCA_947478985.1 Acidobacteriota bacterium
ACCTCGTCACCGAGATCGACGTTGCCTGCGAGCGCATGTGCCGGTCCGTACTTGCCGATCGCTTTCCCGAGCACGACATCCTGGCAGAGGAGTTCGGCGGCACCGCGGCGGGGCAGGGGCATTCGCGCTACCGATGGGTGTTCGATCCGCTCGACGGCACTACGAACTTCGCGCACGGCCTGCCGGTGTACTGCGCGTCACTCGGCCTCGAGGTGGATGGGCGCCGTGAAGTCGCCGCGATCTACGACCCCACGCGCAAGGAACTGTTCACGGCAGAGCGCGGTGAGGGGGCCTACCTTAACGGCCGCCGCCTCCACGTGTCCGGCACGGTGACGCTGCTCGATTCGTTGCTGGCCACCGGCTTTCCCTACGACATGCACAAGCAGAGCGCCGACATCGTCGACCTGTTCGGCGCCTTCATGGGACGCGCGCGCGCCGTGCGGCGGCTCGGGTCGGCGGCGCTTGATCTCTGCTACGTCGCCGCGGGACGGTTCGAAGGGTTCTGGGAACAGCACCTGAAGCCCTGGGACGTGGCGGCCGGGGCGCTCATCGTCGAGGAAGCGGGCGGCACCGTGTCGGGGATGGACGGCTCGCCGTTTGACGCGGCGGCCGGTCACCTCGTCGCCACCAATGGACAGGTGCATGAGCAGATCCTCGGAGTGATCCGGGAATTTCGCGCCACGCGTGCGCACCAGCGGCCCCGGTGAAAGCCTTCATCGCCTGGATTTACGGGCTCGCGCTGGCGATGGGTGGTCCCGGACTCTTTACCGTCGCCTTTCTTGACTCGTCGTTCATCTCGCTGCCGCAGATCAACGACATCCTGGTGGTCCTGCTGGTCACGCAGCACAAAGCCTGGATGCCCTATTTCGTCACGATGGCGACGCTCGGTTCGGTGGTCGGCTGCTATGTCATCTATTACCTTGCAGAGAAGGGGGGCGAGGCCTTTCTCCGCAGACGCCTGCGTCCCGGTTCGACCGAACGGGCGCTTGCCCTTTACCGTCGCCACGGGCTGATGGCGCTGATGGTGCCCGCGCTGCTGCCGCCGCCGTCGCCATTCAAGCTGTTCGTGCTGATGGCCGGCGTCGCCGGCGTCAGACCCGTACCGTTTGTGACGGCCATCGCCGTGGCCAGAGGCGTGCGCTATGTCGGGCTCGGCATCCTGGCGATTTATTACGGCGATGCCGCGCTCGAGCTGATGCGCACGCGCGGCCGGGACGTGGCCCTCGGCATGGTCGCCCTCATCATCGTCGCCGCGGTCGGCTTCTGGCTCTGGCAACGGTACAATTCCCAGACACGTGAACCCTAAGCTGTCGGTGGTCATCCCGCTCCGGGACGAAGAGCTCAACGTCGCGCCACTGCACGAGGAGCTGACCGGGGTGCTGGCAACGCTGCATGTGCCGTACGAGATTCTCCTCATCGACGACGGCAGCACCGACGCCACGTTTGCGCGCCTGGCGGCCATCCAGAGTTCCGACCCGCACGTGCGCGTCATCCGCTTCACCAGGAATTTCGGTCAGACAGCCGCCTTCGCGGCCGGATTCGCCTACGCCCGTGGCCGCTATATCGTGACCTCGGACGGTGACCTGCAGAACGATCCTGCCGACATCCCGAAACTGGTCGCGCTGGCGGATACCCACGACATGGTGTGCGGCTGGCGGCGCCAGAGGAAGGACAACGTGCTGACGCGCCACGCGCCGTCTGTTGTGGCCAACACGCTGCTCTGGTGGGTGAGCGGCATTCGGCTTCACGACAATGGCTGTTCACTGAAAGTGTTCCGTGCCGAGGTGGTGAAGCCGCTGCGCCTGAGGCCCGGCATGCATCGCTACCTGCCGGCACTGGCGAGTCAGCTGGGCGGACGCGTGGCCGAGGTTGAGGTCAATCACCGATCCCGGCGGTTCGGGCACTCGAAGTACGGGCTCTCCCGCACGTTCCGGGTGCTGGCCGATCTGGTGAGCCTGCGCCGCCTGATGCGTCAGGCGGTCAATCCCGAGACGTCGGTCTCAGGACTGTACGAGGTGCAGCAGGTCCTCGAAACCGCGTAGCCGGGCGGGCCCACGCTTCGGTCCTCGGCCGCTGGCGTCCCGGCATATGGCGCGGCTGGCCGACAGGTTGCGCCGGATTGCCGTTACATCAGCCACCCGGTTGCCTGCCTCTTCGGCCGAATTCCCTCACAATCCCGCATCCCGGCGGGTCGGCACATACGTTGCGAGGTAGTTGCCCAGCAACGCATTCAGCCGGATACCGCCCCTATGAACATCGCCATCAGTTCCGTTTCCACGCCGGCACCAGCACCGCCGCCCCTGCACCTGGACGATGCGTCACTTCGACCGGAGCTGCTCTCAATGCCCGCGCTCATGCGCGAGCTGAGCCTGCAGAAGAAACCGCACTGGCTGCTCGTGATGTTGATGAATGCGCTCGAGAAGAAGCGCCAGTCCCAGGGTCTCGGCTGGTCCCGTGCCTGGAACAAGTACGGTCTGACCGTGTTCCGCACGCACATCCAGCCCCGGGAAGAGGCGGTGGCGCACAGCGCCGCCATTGCGAGGCTCCTGGACCACTTCCTGGCCGACGCACCGATCCTCTACCGGGAGTTCGCTCACTCGATGCTCGCGGATCCGACGCGCATGACCTTCACGTTCCATCACAACAACACCACCGATGGCGGTACGCAGTACGAAGGGTTCACGCTCTCACTGGGTCGCGCGGTGCCGACGGACAAGACCAAGCGGGATCGGCTCGACATCATCGTGGAGGACGAGCGGAGGGACGGGCGTGTCGACGGAGTCGTAGACCGCATCCGCATCTACGTCTGCCCCTGGGAGACCTACGGACAGGACCGGAGCTTCCACCTCGTGGAACGCGTCGACGTGATTGCGGACGATCTTGACCTCGCCCAGAATCTGTTCCGGCTCGGTGTGGAGCGATACCATCACGACAAGGCCGACGAAAGCCGGCAGTGGAACCACTGGTCCGTTCGGTACATCGACTATTTCGGCCCGCGAGACTTCATCCCGGAAGGCAGCTCGTTTACCTGACACCGTGCGGTTCCCCGAAGGGCCGCATCCGGCTGCCGATCGCGCATCAGGTCAGCGACTCGCCAAACCGGTATCCCGTACCGATGACCACGATTCCGCGTTCGGACACCGTGAATCGCTCTGCATCGCGCGTCAGATCAAATCCGATCCGCTCACCGGCGGGCACCGCCACATCCTTGTCGATAATGCACCGCCGGATCGCAGCGCCTTCCCCAATCGTCACGCCCTGGAAGAGGATCGATTCTTCAACCATCGAGCCCTCATCAATGCGTACGTTCGGAAACATGATGGCGTGTCGTGCGGTTCCCCCGACGATCAAGGTGCCGGACGCGAGCATGCAGTTGACGATGTCTGCCTCGCGACCAGACCTGCCGGGCACACTCCTGGCCGGAGGATGCTGGCCTTCATACGTGCGGATCGGCCAGTCACCCTGATACAGGTCCATGGCTGGGACGGGCCGCAGCAGGTCCATGTTGGCTTCGTAGTAGGCGTCGATGGTACCGACATCACGCCAGTACCGATCGGCCGTCACTCGTCCGCTCGAGCCGCCAAAGCGATACGCCTGGACCTTGTGCCGGCCCACCATGGCAGGCAGGATGTCCGCGCCGAAGTCATGGGTGTACGCATTGCCGTGATCCTGGCGGAGCATGTCCACCAGAAGCCTCATCGAGAACACATACACGCCCATCGATGCCAGCACATGCTCAGGATCGCCGGGGATGCTCCTCGGGTGTTCCGGCTTCTCGTCAAAAGACACGATTCGGTCGCCCGCGTCCACAGACATCACCCCGAATGAACGGGCCTCTCCAATCCCGACAGTCAGACATGCCACGGTCACATCGGCGCCGGAGTCGCGGTGATGTTGCAGCATCGCGTCGTAGTCCATCCGGTAGATGTGGTCCCCGGAGAGAATCAGAACGTACTCGGCGCCGCTGCGCTCGAGGAGGTAGAGGTTCTGGTAAATGGCGTCCGCCGTGCCCCGGTACCACGAGTCCCCGGTGCGCATCTGCGGAGGAACCGGCGTGATGTACTCGCCCAGTTCAGCGTTGTAGATCGACCACGCGTCACGAAGGTGATCCTGCAGCGACTGCGACTTGTACTGCGTCAGCACCAGGATCCGACGCAGGCCGGAATGGAGGCAGTTGCTCAGTGTGAAATCGATGATGCGGTATCGTCCGCCGAAGGGGACTGCAGGCTTGGCCCGATCCGACGTCAATGGGTGCAGGCGTGAACCAACGCCGCCTGCCAGGATGATGCTGATCGTGTCGTCGTGCATGGGGGCCTTCGCTAAAGAGTGTGATGCACCGACGATATGTGGATCGCTCGTCGGATTCAATCACTAGCTACGAGACGTCAGGCACCTCCATGTCGTTCTCAGAGCCGAACGACTCTGTTGTACGGTCCTGCATTTCGTACATCCATGTCATTCGCCGACCGTGAACAGCAGCACGTCGGTCTTGCCGTCGGGCTCCACGTAGGCGAGCGCCTCGCGCAGTTCTCCCACAGGCCGCATGCGCCTGCCAGTCGCGTGGCGGTTCAGGTCAATGAAGTGGGTGAATGACTGCTGCAGGTCGTCATACAGCCACTCGGGCGCATCGCCCGCACCTCGCAGTCCGGCAGGTTTGATCTCCATCTGCCAGGCAATGTGCCGGCAGGCCAGTGCTCGCCGGGCGCCCGCTACGACGCGACGCTCGAATCCTTCGACGTCAACCTTGATGAAGGTGATCGCGTTCAGGTCGATGCCGAGGCGGCTGATCCACTCATCCAGCGTGCAGCAGGGCACCTCGACCACCGAACGACCGGCCGGCGCCGCATCCGCGCCGCTCAGCACGTGAAAGTTCCCGGACGAACCTTCGCGGAGGAACGGGACGGTTCCGGTGTTGTCGCCGATGGCCAACTGCTCGGGCAGCACGATGCCCCGGAGACCGTTATCAACGACCGTTCGCGCCATGCACGCAAAGCTGACCGGATCTGGTTCCGCGCAGTACACGGCTGTCACGTCCCCGAGAATCGCACGCGAAATGGCCATGCGCCCGATGTTGGCGCCGAGGTCGAGCATGATGCCGCCAGTGGCCACCTCTCTGGTCTGCAGGATGCCGCGGTATGGCAGGCGCTGGGGGCCGTCTCCCGATGGCACCCACCACCGCACACCATCAACATCCACCTGGTCGGCCACGGACCTGATGTCATCGGCGACAGCGTCGAGTAACGAGCGGTAGGCCGGTGACACACGCAGGAATGCCGCTTCCCGGAGCGATGCTGCCGCCGGGTCCGTTCGGGCGCGCAGGGTGCGAAGCCGATGAACAAACGTCGCTCGCAGCAATGACACCGACGGCATCTCGCGGGCCAGGCTCTCGGCGCGCGCTGTCGCCGTGCGCAGGTCCTGCTGAATGCGGTCCAAGCGTGCGGCGACACGGTGCCCATCTACCCTGAACCTGTCGGCTCGCGCCTTCCACTTGTCCGCGGCGGTGCGGGCCCGTGCCAGCTGAGCGTCGCTGCCGTGGCCCACGAAACGCAGAAGCCTGGAGACGAATGTCATGAGGGAACGGCGCCTTCGCGAATCGATGTACGAATCATCATGCCGGGAGGTCGACCGTAATCTTATGATCAACGTCGTTCGCGCCACCCATTCGCGTTCCGCTCGCGCCGCAGGCCCGTTTGGGTAAGCACGGGTGGAGCCGTCGAGCGACGGGCCCAGCGACGCGCAATTGTGCCGCGTGCTCTAAGGTAAACTCGTCGGTGATTCCATGGCGTACAGCACCCCGCTCGAGGCGCGCATCGGCAGAAAGGTGACCAAAGCGGTCACGGACTTTTCCCTCATCGAGAATGGCGACCGCATCATGGTCGGACTCTCAGGCGGAAAGGACAGCTGGGCGCTGCTCCAGATTCTCGACAAGATGCGGCTGCAGGCGCCCATCGACTTCTCGCTCATCGCGGTCAACGTCGACTCCGGCTACAAGGCCTACAAGCACGACCTCATTGCGAGCACGTGCGAGGCACGCGGCTGGGAGTACCGCATCCAGCACACGTCAATCGGCGAGGTCATCGACGACATTCTCGAGGCCAACGCCACCCCGTGCTCGCTGTGCGCACGGCTCCGACGCGGCGTCCTCTACCGGATCGCCACCGAAGTGGGCGCCACGAAGATCGCCCTGGGGCATCACCTCGATGACTTCATCGAGACGCTGCTGCTGAACCTGTTCTTCTCCGGCGCGCTCAAGGCGATGCCGGCCCGCCTCGTCTCCGACAGTGGCGCGCACGTTGTCATCCGTCCGCTCGTCTATGTCGGCGAGGATGAGGCGCGCCAGTACGCCAAGCAGTGTGAGCTTCCGATTATCGGCTGCTGTTGTCCGGCATGTGGCGACTTGAGCCTGCAGCGACAGCGTGTGAAGCGGCTGATCATGGACCTTGAGGTCGAGCATGCCGGGATCAAGCAGTCCATGCTCAAGGCCCTCAGCAACGTCATGCCGCGCCACCTTCTCGACACCCGACTCAATCCGAGCGGGGAACTGCGGGACAGCGTGGCGCTGAGGCTCGATGAGGAATCGGCCCCGTCCCCACTTATCCAGATCCGGCACTGAGGAACGCAGCGAGGTACTCGTGAGAGAATTGCGCCCAATCCACATGCGTATACGAATCCTTCTGTTCGCCGCCGTGATCACCATCGCGCCGATCGTCGCATCAGCGCAACAGCGTCCCCTCGTAACCGAGGACCCCGAGACGGTGGGCGCCGGGCGGGTGCTCGTCGAAGGGGGACTCGACTACGTCACCGACGCGGAATTCCCGGCCTCAGGGCTGAAGGGGAGCCTGCTGCGCGTGCCGCTCATCGGTGTGAGCGTCGGGGTCAGCCCGATTGCCGAGATTCAGATCGATGGCGGCCTGCACAATCGCCTGACGATTGATGAGCGCCACCGGGCCCCGCTCTCCTCGATGCTGTCGGGCACCGGCGAAACCACGTCGGCGGTCGAGGACCTCGTGATCGGCACCAAGGTGCGCCTGGTCCCGGAAGGGGTCACGCGACCGTCCTTCGGCTTCAAGTTCGCGACAAAGCTCCCGAATGCCTCAAATGAGAGTGGCCTTGGCCTGGACACCACTGACTTCTTCGCGTCGATCCTCCTCGCCAAGACCGTCCAGTCGGTGCGGGTCGTGGGTAATGTCGGGCTCGGCATCCTGGGCGACCCGACGCGGGGCGACCGCCAGAACGATGTGCTGACCTATGGCGCGTCCTTCGCCCGCGCCATCACGCAGGCGGCGGAGGTCGTGGGCGAGATTAACGGCCGCATCGATACACGCAACGGCGACGCGCCCGTCGGAACCGAGTCGCGAGGCGTCGTCCGCTTCGGTGCGCGCTATACGATTGGCACGCTGCGGGCCGACGCGGCCGTCCTCTTCGGCGTCACGACCCACGACCCGGGTGTCGGAATCGCCGCCGGCTTCACCTACGTGTTCGACGCATTCCGGCTGCCCTAGTGACCAGTTTGCGCGTCTCCAAAGCCCACGCGTACGGCAACGACTTTCTCCTCGTCCCGCGCGACGGCATCGAAGGGGATACGAGCGCGCTCGCGCTGGCCATGTGTCACCGCCACCACGGCATCGGCGCCGACGGCCTCATCCTCTACGACCTTCACGACGGTGGCGCCACGATGACGCTCTTCAACGCCGACGGCAGTGCGTCGGAACTGTCAGGCAATGGGCTGCGATGCCTGGCTGCGTTTGTGGCACGCGCCCAGCAGTTGACGACGGGGAGCCGCGTCGCCGTCGACACGGACGCCGGCGTCAAGACGCTCGAGATGCTGGGGCAGGACGGGACCCGCGTGACGTTCCGCGCGGCGCTCGGCGCGCCGACAGAACTGCGTCAGGTCCAGATCCCGGTACTTGGAGAGACACTGACCGCGTCCGTGCTCGGGATGGGCAACCCCCAGTGCGTTCTGCTCGGACCACTGCCGGACGCCGACCGTTTCCATCGTCTCGGCCCGGCGCTTGCGACCCACCCCATGTTTCCAGCGGGCACGAACGTCGAGTTCGCCCATGTGGAGGCATCGGATCGGGTTCGCATTCTGATCTGGGAACGCGGCGTCGGCCCGACAACCTCGTCTGGCACCGGCTCTTCCGCATCGGCGGTGGCGGCTGCCGCGCACGGCGGCGCCGCACGGACGGTCGATGTGGTGGCGCCCGGGGGGACGCAGCGTGTCGAGTGGCGCGAGGATGGCGTCTACCTGACCGGATGGGCAGAGGTCGTGCTCGAAGGCGACTGGGTCGGCCAGCCGGCCCCACCCTCCACCTAGGCTCGCCTTACCGGCGACGGCGTGGGGACGCGGGTCGGACCGCGCTATCAATCGAGGCGATGGCCTGTTCCATCCGTGCCTTGACCCCGCTCAGCGCCGGGCCCGCCTTGCCGTAATCATCCTGCTTGATCGCCTCGCCCGCTTTTTGCACCGTCCGATTCACCGCAGCGACGGTGGCCGCAGCCTGATCGAGCGTGCTCTGCCTGGCGCGCCGGTTCTTGCGGGCGGCCTCGAGGCGCGTGCTGGCTTGTGCCATCAGGCCGGCCACGTCGGACATGGTGCGTTCGACTTCACTGCGGAGACGGGCGCGGGCCTCGGCGCCTTCACGGGCGGCATCCTGCGCCCGCTCCCGGCTTTCGATCGCATGGTTGAGCGCCAGTCGGTAGTCGCCCTGTGCGACGGCGGCGTTGGCGCTTTTCAACGCTTCAACGGCTGAGTTGTACGTCGTCGCTGCGTACCGATCGGCTCCGGCAGCACGGGCAGCATCGATCGCCCCCTGCGCCTGATCCATTTCCTTGTTCGGCGGGGCGGCGCAGGCCGACGCGAGGAGCAGCAACAGCAACCACGTGAGACGACTCATAGCGACCGAGTATAGACGATGAAAGATGTGGCTCCTCACGACCGTCCACGCGAAAAGCTCGAACGCCTGGGCACGGCCGGACTTGGCGACAACGAGCTGGTGGCGATCGTGCTCGGCAGCGGATCGCGGCAGGCCGACGTACTGCGCCTGGCCAACCGTCTGCTCGAGCGCGCCGGCGGCGTACACGCGCTGACGCGGACCAGCGTGCACGACCTCCAGCAGATCAGCGGCATCGGCGATGCCCGCGCGGCTCAGGTCCTCGCCGCCGTTGAACTGGGCCGCCGCACGCTGCTCCGCGCGCGGGCCGACCGTCCGCGCCTGTCACAGCCGCGCGAGGTGGCCGCATTCCTGCTGCCGCAGTACGGCTCCGGTGCCGTGGAGCAGTTCGGCCTCCTCATGCTCGACACCAAGCACCGGCTCATCCGCATCAAGATCGTCTCTGTGGGGACGCTCGACTCCACCATCGTGCACCCGCGCGAGGTCTACCGTGAGGCGGTAGCGGCCTCGGCAGCCGTCATCGTGCTGTTCCACAACCATCCGTCCGGCGACCCAACGCCAAGCGCCGACGACCTGGCGCTGACGGCACGGATGGTGAACGCCGGAGAGGTGATGGGGATTGCGGTCGTCGACCATGTGATTCTGGCGGAACAGCGCTACTTTTCGCTCGTCGAGCACGGGTGCCTGCATCCTGAAATCGAGCGATCACGGATAAGATGATCGGGTTGACCACGCTGTATTTCGACTGTTTTTCCGGCGCGAGCGGCGACATGATCCTCGGCGCGCTCCTCGATGCGGGTTTGCCGCTCGACGACCTGCGCCATGCGCTCGGCTCCCTCGCCGTGGACCGGGATGCGGTCTGGACTGATCGGGTGACACGCACCGGGGTCACGGCCACCAAGTTTCACGTCCGTGGTGAATCGGCGGCGCACGCACACAGCCACGACCACGATTCGGGTGCCCAGCACGCCCACCACCACCCGCATACGCATGCGCCCAAGGATTCGTCCGGTCATGCCCACGGGCACGCACACACGCACAGCCACGGGGAAGATCACACCCACTCGCACTCGCACTCGCACTCCCACGAGCACGCCCACCGCACGCTGCCGGACATCTTCACGCTCATCGATGGCTCCGCGCTGAGTCGCTCGGGCAAGGACCGGGCGAAGGCGCTGTTCACCCGACTGGGGGAGGCCGAGGCTGCGATTCATGGCACACCCATGAATCAGGTGCACCTTCACGAGGTCGGCGCGCTCGACTCGATTGTCGACATTGTCGGCACCGTCTACGCCCTGGAAGTGCTCGCACCGGCACGCATCGTGGCATCGCCACTCAACGTGGGGAGCGGCACGATCCGGTCGGCCCACGGGCTCTATCCCGTGCCGGCTCCCGCCACCGTGCGGTTGTTGCAGAACATGCCGATCTACGCAGGCCTCCAGCAGGCGGAGATGGTGACCCCGACCGGAGCGCTGCTCATCGGCGCCTACGCGGAGAGTTACGGTCCCGTGCCGCCGATGCGTATCAGCCGCGTCGGCTACGGCGCGGGTGCTCGCGATCTTCCCGACACGCCCAACGTGCTGCGTGTCCTGATCGGGGAGGCCGCGTCGAACGCAGCAGCCCACAGCGTGGTCGTCGTCGAGGCCGAGATCGACGACATGAACCCGCAGATCTTCGGGCTGCTGATGGAGCGCCTTCTGGCCGAGGGCGCACTTGACGTGTTCTACACGTCGATCCAGATGAAGAAGAATCGCCCGGGCACACTGCTCACGATCGTGGCGGCGCCCGAGGCGCGCGAGCGGCTGACGGCCATCGTCTTCCGCGAGACGACGACCATCGGCGTGCGCTACCGGGAGATGGCGCGCGAGTGCCTCGATCGGACCGTTGTCAGCATCGACACGCCACTGGGCGCCGTTCGTATCAAGGTCGCAAGCCGTGATGGCGAGCGGCTGAATGCGTCGCCGGAATTCGACGATTGCGTCCGCATCGCCCGCGAGCGTGATCTACCCCTCAAGGATGTCCAGGCCGCCGCGATGAAAGCATTCCTCGACCGATGAAGCCGCCGTTCTTTATCACGACGCCGATCTACTACATCAATGCGCGTCCGCACATTGGGCACGCCTACACGACGATGGTGGCGGATGCCATTGCCCGATCGCGCCGTCTGCTCGGCGACGACGTCTTCTTTCTCACCGGCACCGACGAGCATGGCCAGAAGGTTGAGCGCGCCGCTCAAAAGGCGGGGCTGAAGACCGAGCTGTTCGCCGATGAGGTTGCCGGCACGTTCCGGCAGATGTGCCGTGATCTGCACATCTCCAACGACGATTTCATCCGCACGACCGAGCCGCGTCACCACCGTGCCGCGCAGGAGCTCTGGCGTCGCGTGGCCGCCAACGGCGACATCTACAAGGGTGACTACGAAGGCTGGTACTGCACCGTTGACGAGATCTTCGTCCCCGAGACGCAGTTGGTCGACGGCAAGTGTCCAACCTGCGGCAGCAAGGTGGAACGCCTGAAGGAGGAGAGCTACTACTTCCGGCTGTCGAGGTATCAGCAGCCGCTGCTCGACTTCTACGCGGCCAACCCGGACTTCCTCCAGCCGGCCTTCCGACTGAACGAGATCAGGAACTTTGTCGAAGGCGGCCTGCAGGACCTCAGCATCAGCCGAACCTCGTTTCAGTGGGGCATCCCGGTGCCCGACGAACCGAAGCACGTCATGTACGTCTGGTTCGATGCGCTGACCAATTATCTGACCGCCCTCGGATTTGGCTCCGGCGATCCCGACGCCGACGCGCGGGTTGCGCGCTTCTGGCCCGGCGTGACTCACCTCGTAGGCAAGGAAATCATCCGGCAGCACGCGCTCTATTGGCCGGCCTTTCTGATGTCTGCCGGTCTGAAGCCCCCGAAGCGGATCATTGCCCACGGGTGGTGGCTGATGGCCGGCGCCAAGATGTCGAAATCCGTCGGCAATGTCGCGCGCTACCAGGACTATGTCGAGGTGTTCGGCGTCGACGCGCTGCGCTACTTCGTCATGCGCGAGATGTCGCTCGGGCTGGACGCGGACTTCTCGGACGCGGCGATCCTGACGCGCTACAACTCGGATCTGGCCAACGACCTCGGCAATGTCGTCAGTCGCACCACGACGATGATCC
>CANJYC010000037.1 GCA_947478985.1 Acidobacteriota bacterium
ATCCAGGCACCACGATCTGCTCTCCGGCGATCATGCTGATGGTCTTAAGTGACACGAAACAAGAAAGATATCACGATTCATCGGTCCACAACATCGGCAGTGCGAGCGGCAGTTCGGCGTGGAAATCAGCCTCCCCGATCTCCCGTAGCGCGGCCTGGAGAGCGGCCTCCTCGCACGCCTCAACCGTGATGACAAACGGCAGCGCTTCCTTGGCAAAACCAGGCTCCTGAAGCACGGCATCGAGGTTGATGCCCTGACCAGCCAGTGAGGTCGCAATGGAGGCCAGAATCCCTGGAGCGTCCTGAACGACAAATCGCAGGTAATACGGGCGGGCGGGCGCCGGTGCCACGATGGCGGGAAGCCACTCCTCGCCGACGTCGCCTGCCCTCGGCTGTCCGGCCAGTGCCAGCAAGTCGGAAACGACCGCCACAGCCGTGGCCGGACCGCCCGCGCCGGCACCGCTGAAGCTGCTCTCGCCGCCGTACTTCCCGACGATCGTCACGACGTTGTTCGCCCCCTCGTTCCGTCCGAAGCTCGACTGTGTGGGGACAAGCGCAGGGCCGACAAACGCGTGGAACCCCGTGCCCTGGGCTTCAACCATGGCAATCTGCCGGATCGTGCACCCGAGCTTGCGCGCGTAGCGGAAGTCCGCTGCGCTGATCTGGCGAATCGACCGTCGAGGAATGTCGCTGAGCTGCAGGTGACGGCGGAAGGCGATGCCCGCGAGCACCACGAGCTTGGCGCCGGCATCATCCCCGTCGATATCAGCGCTGGGATCCGCTTCCGCGTAGCCTAGCGTGCGGGCATCATCGAGCACAGGCGCCATGTCCTCGTCGCTCCGC
Source organism: Acidobacteriota bacterium (assembly GCA_947478985.1). Lineage (GTDB taxonomy): Bacteria > Acidobacteriota > Vicinamibacteria > Vicinamibacterales > UBA2999 > CANJYC01. The sequence continues at coordinate 843 of CANJYC010000037.1, forward strand.
GCCATCCGACTGAGGACATAGTTCGACGTGCCGTTGAGAATGCCGGCGACCCGCGTCAGGACATCCCCCGCGAGCCCTTCTCGTACGCCGTGAATGAGCGGCACGCCGCCACCCACCGCGGCCTCAAAGCGGATCTGCGTACCCCGGGTCGCCGCCAGGTGCAGCAGTGCCGGACCCTGCGCGGCCAGAAGCATCTTGTTGGCGGTGACGACCGCCGCGCCCTGCTCGAGGGCCCGCCGGACCCACCCACCGACCGGGTCGACGCCACCGATCACCTCAACTACCACATCGGGCTTCGAGGCCAGTACCTCACTGATGTCTTCTGTCCACTGCACCGACGCGGGAACCCAGGCAGCACGCTTTCGCGCGACGTCGCGGTTGAAGATATGTGTCAGCTCGAGGCGTCCGGCCAGCTCAGGACGCTCGACAAGAATCCGCGCCACCGAGGCGCCAACCGTGCCGAACCCGAGGATTGCGACGCGCAGCGGATGACGAGTCACCGCAGCCCCTTTCGCCCCCTGGGACTGGTCGACCGGCGATCTGGACGTGGTGCTCACTCTGGTACTCCTGCCAACGTGAATCCGCTAAAAAAAGAGCCCGCCGACCCTTGCGGGGGTCGGCGGGCTCTCAGTTCCTTGCCTTCGCACTCTGCGACGGGCTAATTCTCGTCCGCACCGACCCCGATGAAACGCGACCGCATCCGCGTACACGTGGCACGCGTGCAGGTCATCGAAATCACGGTAATACAGGCCTGGCCGGACACTGACGAGCAGTCTACAACGGTCTCACAGGCGGGGTCCAGAGTCTGCGCACCTGAGCATCGCCTCATCATAGAATCACAGGCGAAAAGCCCAGTGACAAAGACCTGCACCCGTATCGCCGCCGTCTGCTGCCTGCTGGTGGCTCTGTCACGGCCGGCAGCGGCCCAACTCGCCCCACCCAACGACATCGGGGTGGCGCTCGGGCACATGCATCTGGCCGTGAAGGATGTCGAGGCGCAGAAGCAATTCTGGACGACGATGCTCGGCGGCACGCTCGTTACCAACGGCCCGCTCGTGCTGGTTCAGTTCCCCGGCATCTACATCATGTTGCGTCAGGCCGACGCCGCTGACCCGCCTGCAGGGTCGATCGTGGATCACTTCGGCCTGGTCTACAGGGATATCGCAGCCGCGCGCGAACGCTGGAAGGCGGCGGGCGTGAAATACGACGTCGGGCGCATCAATCCCAATCAGGGTTATGTCTTTCTGCCCGACAGCCCGATTCGCGTGGAGGTCTTCGGCGATCCGTCACTGCCCGGCCCGGTCAGCATGGATCACATTCACCTCTATCCCGTCGAAGCGGATATCCCTGCCATACAGGCCTGGTACGCGAAGGTGTTCGGCGGTTTACCCGGCAAGCGACAGCGTGTGTCCCAGCCTGGTCTCATCGACTGCGACTACTTCCACCGTTTCCAACTCTCCTTTTCCGCCAGTAACACGAAGCGTGTCGCGACGAAGGGACGCGCGATCGATCACCTCGGGTTCGACGTGAGGAACCTCGATCAGTTCGAACAGCATCTGGCCGATCAGGGTCTGAAGTTCGAGGAGCCACCGCGCCAGATTCCGAATACGAAGGCGAGGGTCGCGTTTCTAACCGACCCGTGGGGCACCTACATCGAGGTTACCGAGCACCTCGCCCCCTGACACCGTACACTTGAGCGCATGACGGCCACGAATTCCCCGTTCACAATCGGCATCATCCAGGACCACGCTTCCACTGACGTGGCTGCCAACGTCGCACGCGCGGAGCGACTGGTGCGCTCCGCCGCCGCACGTGGCGCCCAGATCATCTGCCTCAAGGAACTCTTCAACGCGCCCTACTTCTGCAAATCGCAGCAAGCTGATCGCTTCGATCTGGCGGAACCGATCCCGGGGCCGACCACCACGACCATGCAGGCGCTCGCCCGCGAGCTGGCGGTGGTCATCGTGGTGCCGATCTTCGAGCGTCAGGCGGCTGGCATCTATCGGAATTCGGCGGCCATCATCGACGCAGACGGTACGCTCCTCGGCGTCTATCGGAAGATGCACATTCCGGACGACCCGCTGTTCAACGAGAAGTACTACTTCACGCCTGGCGACACGAACGGCTTCAGCGTCTGGCAGACGCGCTACGCGACGATTGGCGTCCTCATCTGCTGGGACCAGTGGTACCCGGAAGCCGCGCGCATCACGGCGCTGCTCGGGGCACAGGTACTGTTCTATCCGACGGCGATCGGCTGGCATCCGGCTGAGAAGGACGAGTGGGGGCGCGCGCAGGTGGACGCGTGGCGCACCGTCCAGCGCGGGCACGCCATCACCAACGGCGTCTATGTGGCCTCACCGAACCGTGTAGGCCACGAGGACGAGCCGGGCACCAACGGCCTCACGTTCTTCGGTCAGTCCTTCATCGCGGATCCGTTCGGGCGCTACGTGGCCGAAGCCGGCGAGCAGGAAGAGATCCTCATCGCCCGGTGCGACCCCGCGCTCATCGAGACGGTCCGGCGCAACTGGCCGTTCCTGCGCGACCGCCGTGTCGATGCCTACGGTCCGATTCTCAGCCGGTATCTCGGCGCGTGACCGCCACGCCGCGCGGGGCACTCCGCATGCCGGCGGAGTGGGCCGCTCATCGCGCCACCTGGATCGCCTGGCCGCACCACGAACCTGACTGGCCCGGCAAGCTGGGTCCCATCCCGTGGGTGTACGGCGAAATCGCGCGCGTCATCGCCGACCACGAGCCGCTCGAGATCCTGTGCCACAACACGGCCGTGCTCGATGCGGCGCGCAGGATCCTCGAGGCCCATGCCGTGCGTCTCGACCGTGTACGACTCCACGTCGTACCGACCGACCGCGTGTGGCTGCGCGACTCGGCACCCGTGGGCGTCCATGACGCGACCGGCGCGCTCGTCTGGGCCAACTGGGCGTTCAACGCCTGGGCGAAGTATCCGAACTGGCAGCTCGACGCCGAGGTTGGCAACGTCATCGCGGGGATCACTGGCCTCCGTCGTGAAACGCCGCTGCGCCACGACACCGGCACGCCGATCGTGCTCGAAGGGGGTGGCATCGAGGTGAATGGCGAGGGGCTGCTGCTCGTCACTGAGGAGTGGCTGCTCTCCGCCGTGCAGGTGCGCAATCCCGGGCTGACGCGTGAGGACTACGAACGGATATTCGCGGACTGGCTGGGCATCCGCCAGACAATCTGGCTGGGTGAAGGGTGCGTCGGCGATGACACCCACGGGCACATCGACGACGTGGCGCGCTTTGTCTCACCCGACACGATCGTGCTCGCCGTCGAGCGCGACCCGGCCGACGAGAACCATCGGCGATCGATCGACAATCTGAATCGACTGGAGGCCGCGGCCCGACGCTCCTCGACTGCGCCGCTGCGTATCGTCGAGCTGCCCTTCCCCCGTCCGGTGATGATGAACGGCGAGCGGCTGCCGGCCAGCTACGCCAATTTCTACATCGCCAACGGCGTGGTCCTAGTACCGACCTTCAATGATTCGCAGGATCGAATCGCGCTCAATACTCTTGCCGGGCTCATGCCCGACCGCCGCGTCGTCGGCATCCACGCCGTCGATCTCGTCTGGGGACTCGGCACGCTTCACTGCCTCACGCAGCAGGAACCGGCGCCCAGGCCCGCCTGACCGATCCCTATCTCCCAACCACCGACAACAGCACGGTGGCCGCGCGGCCTGGCATCCGGACTCCGGCGACTTCCTGATAGGACTGGTCGAAGAGATTGGTCCCCTCAACCGACAGGTCCAGCGCGCCAAGGCGGCGCGATAGCCGCACATCGAGGAGCGTGTAGTTCGACGTGCCGCTCGCGCGCGTGCGGTGCTTGACCTCGACGCGCGGGGCCAGCTTCACGCTCGCCGGCAGTGGGATGACCGCGGCGGCGGTCAGCGCGTGCGGCGCGTAGTCGAGCACGTACTTCGACAGCTGGGTAATGGCTGCCGCATTGACGTCGATGCCGGTGTACCCCGCCTGCACGAAAGCCCCGCCTGCCAGCGACGTGCGCACGCTCAACTCGACGCCCTTCGTATCGACATCGCGCACGTTGTAGGTGCGCCAGATATCGGCCACCGTCGGCCGCAGCCAGTCGATGACGTCGTGCTCGAAGCGCGTGAAGAAGGTCGCGCTCACCATCACGCCGTTCGTGAGAAACAGGTCCGCGCCGCCATCGCCCGTCCACGCGGTTTCAGGCCCGACCTCGGGCCGCGCGAAATTGGCGGGGTCATGGTAGTAGCGCTCGGTGAATGTCGGAACCCGGAACGCCCGCGCCACCGACGTGCGCAGCCGCGTCGTCGACGACGGCCACCAGCCGATCCCGAGCGACGGGCTCCAGGATGTGCCGAACTCACTGTAGCGATCGAAGCGCAGGCTCGCGTCAAGATGCGTGCGCGGGGTGATCGCCTCGCGCCACTCGCCGAATCCGCTGACGCGGTTCGTCGTGTGGTCCCCGAGATTGCTCGAACGGATCCAGTCACCCCCCGCTTCGGCGCCCACCGTGAACGTCGAGTCCTGGCGCAGTGTCTTCGAGGCCTTGAACGTGCCGAGCGTGGTGTGGGTACGGTGGCGATTCTCGGACACGCCGGGACGAGTGACGTTGAAGAGGAAGTGATCGCCGTGCGTGCGGTACGACGCATCGGCAAACAGCTGCCACCCCGCGCGCGGCGCAAACCGATGGTCCGCCGCCAGCAGCGTCTGATTCGTCCACTCATGAGAGGGCGCGTTGCCGTAGAAGCCATTGGCACCGAAGTCCTTCTGGAGGTAGGACACCGATACGCCGCTCCGTTCGCCGACCGTCGTGCGCGAGTTGAAGCTGGCCGTCTCGAACCCGCGCTCGTACATGAAGCCGTCGGAGCGATTCGCGGACACGGCGATGCGCTGTCGCACCGCACCGCGTCCCGCCTCCACCTGCCCGGCGCCGGCCACCAGTCCAAAGCTGCCGGCCTGCAGCGATAGCGAGGCGGGCACCGTGTCCCGGCGCGTGATGATGTTGATGGTGCCGCCAAACGCATCGGCACCGAAGAGCGACGACCCGGCCCCCTGCAGCACTTCGATCCGCTCGATCGCCTCGAGCGGCACCGGCACGTCGCCGTTGTGATGCCCCGATTGCGCATCGTTCAGCCGGACACCGTCGACCAGCATCAGCATCTGTCCAAAATTGGCGCCGCGAATGGCAAAGTCGGCCTGGATGCCCATTTCACCGCGAGCCCGCACATCCACCGAGGACGCCAGGCGCAGCACGTCGGCCACGCTGTGCACGGGCAGTTGCGCAATCTGCTCGCGGGTAATGACCGTCAGCGTACGGGTGACGCTCTCGAGCGTGACCGGTGTGGCGGCCGCGGTGACGACCACTGTCTCTCGGACGGCGTCCTGGGCGCGAGCGGCAGGAGTGTGGGCGACGAGCAGAACCAGGGCGGCAAGTATCAGGCGGAACATCCTTGGGATTCTACTCGCCTTGCCCGGCCCCTCGTCAGCGCGCGCTATACTTGCTCGTTCCCCGAACGCCGGAGTGGTGAAACTGGCAGACGCGCCGGACTCAAAATCCGGTGACCTCACGGTCGTGTGGGTTCGACTCCCACCTCCGGCACCACGCAATCCTCAGGTCTCTCTCGTCGGCGTCGTCACCGGCTCTACGGACCGCGCTGGCACCCGTCGGGAGGGCCGTCCCTTTCAGCCATTCTGGCTGCTACAGTGAATGCATGCGGATTTCGGTGATCGTCCCCGCCTTCAACGAGGCCGGGCACCTGGGGGCCACGCTCGACCACATCCGGTCGTCGATGGCCGTCTTCGAACGCGCCGGGTGGACGGCCGAACTCATCGTCTGCGACAACAACTCAACCGATGCGACAGCGGCGATCGCCGCGGCGGCGGGCGCGCGGGTCGTCTTCGAACCGATCAACCAGATCAGCCGGGCGCGCAATGCCGGCGCCGCCGTGGCGAGCGGCGACTGGCTGATCTTCGTGGATGCCGACTCGCACCCGAGTGCCGGGTTGTTTGAGTCGGTCGCCACCCAGATTCGGGGCGGACGTTGTCTGGCCGGTGGCAGCACGGTCACCTTCGGGACCCGGCAGGTGTCGGTCCGGCTGGCGGCGTGGGCGTGGAACACCTGCAGCCGCGTGACGCGCTGGGCCGCCGGCTCGTTCATCTTCTGCGAGCGCGCGGCGTTTCTGGCAGCGGGCGGATTCAGCCTGGACCTCTTTGCGGCAGAAGAGATCGACCTGTTCCGCCGTCTGAAGCGGAGAGCCCGCGCCGAACGCCGCACGATCGTCATCCTCCGCGCGCACCCGCTGTGGACCAGCGACCGGAAGGCGCGGCTCTATTCCCCGCGGGAATTCCTGACCTTTCTGCTCCGAACCATCGTTGCGCGCGGAGCCACGCTCCGCAGCGCCGGGCAGTGTTATGCGTGGTACGACGGACGACGCGAAGATGCGGGCGACCGTGACGGTCGCGTTCAGTCCGCCTGTTCAGGTCGACCCGCATAGCCGCTGCACGAGAACACCGGCAGAGAGGGATAGCGCGGGAAGCGCGGGTCGGTAAAGGAGAGGCGACACTGCAGGAAGGTTGTGCCCTTGCTTGAAGGCACGACATGCCCGTGCCGGCATCCTTCGCAGAGCCCAGCGAACATCGGTCCATGCGCCACCGCTGGATCGTATCGGAATACTCGAAGTTCTGGCTCTCGGAGAGGTCACCGCCGGGAGCGCGCTAGTATGCCTTGTGCTCTCTGTCCTGTTGCTGTTTCTCATCCCCGTCGGCGGCGGTATTCCGGCCGGCGTCCTGCTCGCGCGCACGAACGGTATCCCGTGGCCAGTGACCACGGGGCTCTACTTCCTCTCCGATGTCATTCTGGCGGTTCTCTTCGAACCGGTCCTCCGAGTATTAGCCGCGATCAGCCGCAGGGTCACCGTGCTGGCCCGCTTCTCCGCGGCCATGAGCCGCTCGATGGAGCGCACCGCCGCCCATTACGGCGGCACCGGTGCAGGACCGTTCATGCTCATCATGATCGCGTTCGGCGTGGACCCGATGACGGGTAGAGCGGCGGCGTATGTCGCCGGGCACGGCGTCATCGTAGGCTGGGCCATCGCCATCGCGGGCGACATGCTCTACTTCGGGGTCATCGCCTTCATGACCTTGCAGCTGAACACCGTCGTCGAGGACCAGAACGTGACGATGCTCATCGTGCTCGGGGTGATGATCGTCGCCCCGATCGTCGTGCGGCGTATCAAGAACTACTGGTTCCGGGCACCGTGACAAAGGGGCATCAACGCGGCTTCCCGCGCCCCGATGCCACGAGGAGCCCGAACCCGACAAGGGCCAGTGCGATCTTCCATGTGTCGATGCCCGCGACACGCGGCACGACCAGCGTGAAGGCAAGTACCGTCGCGACGGCGAGACCGAAGATGACGTTTCGCATGACTCCTGCCGAGTCTACGGCCAAGACGACGCTCCAGCAATTTCGCGCACGGTCAACGGCTATACTGGAACATCAACGGCTGCCTACCAGACCTTCTCCCCATGACCACCATCGGACCCGGCATTCATATCAACGGCGAGATCACGTGCGACGGCGACCTGACAATCGACGGGGGCGTGACCGGACAGGTCCTGGTCCGGGACGGCACGCTGGCGATTGGCCAGAAGGCACGCATCGTGGCCGACCTGCGTGGCACCCGGGTCCGCGTGGTCGGCGAAGTCCAGGGCAATATCGCGGCCGGCGAGCGGATCGATCTGGCAGCCACCGCATCGGTGGTGGGCAGTCTCAGCGCGAGTCAGGTGGTCATCGAAGAAGGCGCGGCCTTCCACGGGCGCATCGACATGGCGCAGCGCACGATTGCGGCCAAGGTGGCGCAGTACAAAGCTGCCCAGTCAGCCTGAACGCCTGTGCGAGGGTATACAACACGGCCTTCAATGCCAGATGAATTGACTGAACTGCGGGATGCGGACGAGTTCGAACAACTCCTCACCGAATCAGCACGGCGGCCCCTGCTGCTCTACAAGCACAGCCTGTCCTGCGGCACGAGTGCCGAGGCGCTCGACGAGCTGCTCGAGCACATCTCACGCGGGGGCAGCGACACGCGCTACGCGATAGTGACGGTGCAGACGCATCGCGAGCTCTCCAGCCTCATCGCGAAAACGCTTGGCGTCCGGCACGAAACGCCCCAGGTGCTGCTGGTGCGCAACGGGGCTGTGGTCTGGTCCGCGTCGCACTTCCGGGTCAATGCCGACGCGCTGGACACGGCGCTCACCGCGCCATCGCCTGCGCCGCCACCCACGCCGACGACCACGCCCACTGAAAATTGAAGCCGCCAAGGCGGCCGTCCACGTCGAGAATCTCCCCCACCAGGTAGAGCCCCGGGCAGATGCGCGACTCCATCCGCGCCGGGTCAATCTCGTCGAGGGCGATGCCTCCGGCGGTGACTTCCGCGTAGTCGTACCCGCGGCTGTCACGGACGTCGAGTGGTGTCTCGAGCAAAGCATGAATCAACCGCCGCCGGTCGGCACGGGGCAGGTGCGAGAGCGTCACCCCGTCTGCGATGCCGGCGCGCCAGATCCAAAGCGCTGCCACAGCCGTTGGTAGCCGCTCTGACAGCACCGTCAGCAGCATCGCCTTCGGCCGAGCCCGCTCGCGCTCGAGAAACCACGCTTCCAGCAACTCGAACGTCTCGCCGGGACAGATGTTCAGCCGGACATCGGCTGGCGTTCCCTCGAGGCGCGTCCGGTGCCAGTGACGCGAAGCGTTGAGGGCCACCGGACCGCTGATGCCGACGTGCGTCCAGAGCATCGGACCCTCGAGGCGCACACCGTTGACGGTCAGCGCGGCCGGATGCGCAATCCCCGACAGCGGCACATGCGCGTCTCCACGAAGGACCAGCGGCGCCAGCGCCGGGGTCGTCGCAACATACCGATGGCCAAGTCCCTTCGCCAACTCATAACCGAAGCCGTCACTGCCGGACTTGGGCAGCGATCGACCGCCGGTGGCGAGCACCACGATACGGGCATTGAACTGTTCGCCTGCTGCCACCACACGGAACCGTTCAGCCACCCGGTCCACCCGCACCACGCGGCAGCCGGTGCGGATCTCGACACCCACGTTCGCCGCCTCGCGCAGCAGGGCGTCAAGCACCGTGCGTGAGCTGTTGCTGTCGGGAAACAGCTTCCCGTCTTCCTCCTCGTGCAGGGCGACGCCGATCTCCTCGAAGAATGCCGCGGCGCGCACCGCCGGAAAGGCGCGGAGCACCGCACGGATTGCGCGCGGCGATCCCCCCCAGTAGTCGCGCTCGGTGACGGTGGTGTTGGTGACGTTGCAGCGTGACCCGCCGCTGACGAGAATCTTCGCGCCGATTCGGCGGGCCCCATCGAGGCAGCACACGCGCAGATGGGGTGCCGCCCGTTTCGTGAAGATTGCGGTCGCCAGTCCTGCGGCACCGCCGCCAATGATGGCGATGTCAACGGCAACGTCAGCCGGCTCTGCGGATGCGGTCACTCGGCGGGGACTGCGTGGGTGAGAGACACGAAGGACCGGCGCGCTACTCGGGACGGGCGTTCGCGCGGCCCGGCATGATGACCACGCTGCCGACCGCGTGCTCGGGCTTCTCGCAGGCGGCGCCCTTCGTCAGCAGTCTGCCGACGACACGCTGCAGGAAGTCCCGGTATGTCTCCACTTCGCAGCCGCATGCCATGACCGTTGCCGGCGTCTCGCTCATCGCCCGCGATTGTACCGTCTCGTCCCGGCGACCGGGGCCCGGTAAAATCAACCCGTGCACTCGACCGACCCCACCGTGATCTGGCGACTCACCAGAGGACGCGCCACCGCACATGCCACCATCATTCCCGGCACCGCGCACATGACCGTGATGTGGTTCTTCGACGGCGTCATGGACCGCGCCGAGAACTACGACTCCCTCGACCTGGCCGTCGCCCGCGCCGAGGACATCAAAGGCGTGCTGCTGCGCGACGGCTGGATGGAACCCTCGTAGAAAAGGGGTCGGGAGTCATTTCTAGAGGACAGTCATGTCCGGCTGGCACGACCGGTTGGTATGATGACGCCGATGTCTACTGCGGTGCGGCTCCACAAGACCGTCGGCGTCAAGGTCGGCCACGTGCAGGTTGGCGGCGGCGCGCCCGTCGTGGTCCAGTCGATGACGATGACAGACACCGCCAACGCGGCCGCCACGGCGCAGCAGTGTATCGAGCTGGCCGAGGCCGGGTCCGAGCTCGTGCGCATCACGGTCAACCTGCCGGAAGCGGCTGCCGCCGTCCCCGAGATCAAGCAGCGGATGCTCGACGCCGGCTGCACCGCACCGCTCATCGGCGACTTCCACTACAACGGCCACCTCCTGCTCACGCGCTACCCTGACTGCGCCACGGCGCTCGACAAGTACCGCATCAATCCCGGCAACGTCGGCACCGGCCGTCGCCGCGATGAACAGTTCGCCACCATCTGCCAGGTGGCCATCGATCACGGCAAGCCCGTGCGTATCGGCGTCAATGGCGGTTCGCTCAACCAGGAACTCGTCGTCGCCAAGATGCAGGAGAACACCGACCGCAACCTGGGCCGGAGTTCGGAGGACATCCTGAACGAGTGCATGGTGATCTCCGCGGTGGAGTCGACCGCCCTCGCCCTCGAGACCGGGCTGCGCAAGGACCAGATCATCATCTCGTGCAAGGTCTCGCGCCCGCGGGACCTCATCGCCATCTATCGCGACCTGGCACGCAAGACGGAGCAGCCGCTCCACCTGGGGCTGACCGAAGCCGGCATGGGGACCAAAGGGCTGGTCTGGTCGGCTTCCGCGATGGGCGTGCTGCTGGCCGAGGGCATCGGCGACACCATCCGCGTCTCGCTCACGCCGAAGCCGAACGGCGATCGCCGCGAAGAGGTCTATGCCGCGTGCGAGCTGCTGCAGGCCCTCGGCATCCGCACCTTTGCGCCGAGCGTCACAGCCTGCCCAGGCTGCGGCCGCACGACCAGCTCCACGTTCCAGGAACTCGCC
>CANJYC010000038.1 GCA_947478985.1 Acidobacteriota bacterium
CGTGGATCACAACGGCGACGAGAACGATGAGGGCGTTGACCGAGCTTCGATTCATACGACTGGGACTCCTCCCACGCTGTCAGGTTCACTTCTCAGGGCCGGCACGCGGAACGCCGACGAAATGGGTCGATCACTTCACCGGCATGCAGTTCCGCATGGCCGTCGCCAGGTCGACGATGTCACCGGGCGGATCGGCGGTCTGGACTCCGAAGTCCGACAGCACTTCTGGCAATCTGGCTCGCGCAAGGCACGCGCCACGCTCCGCTCCAGGCTCCGTGGCCCCGGACCGCTGGAGGAGCCGTACCAGTTCGGCGTGCCTGGCGAGAATGGCGGCCTCGACCGGTTCGAGATCGTGACCGTCCACATCCAGCATACCCGGGCGAACGTGGAAACGACCGTTCGGATCCTGCCCGGCGGCGACCAGTTCCAGCACGCGCGCGGCACGTCCCAGCGCCGCCGCCTCAGACAGGGTGTCAGCTTCGGGCGAGGCCAGCCCTCGAAATCCGAGCGCCTCGGCCCCGACGTACCCCCCGAGCACGAGCAATCCGATCAGTGGAGGCAGCGCCACTCGCATGAGGAGACTGGAGGGGGGCGACGGCAACGCATCGCGATCGAGAGGGCCTGTCATCACTGCGTGCGATCGAAGAGTTGGTCGATGGCGCCGAGCGACAGTTCCGGGGGGCGCGGCGTCCGGGAGATGGCGTCGTCGAACAAGTGCTGTCTGATGGCCTCTTCGGCCGTGGTCAACGGCACCTGAACAGGCTGTTGCTTCGCCCAGTCATCGTAGTACGCCCACTCGTCGCGCACGGATGCGGCTCTGTGCCGGAGGCTATCATGAACACCGATCAGCCTCAACGTCCAGCCAAGGGCGACCAGCAGCACAATGCCGCTTGATGCGACCCGGCGTCCGGCACCGGCCGGCAGCGATGTGCGTTCCGAGAGGAACTGCCTGATGACGACGTAGCCCGCCGCGGCGTAGAACAGCCCCGCCGGGCTCATGATGACGTCCTTCTCGTACCCGCCCGCGAAGAGCGCATTGGCCGGCAGGATGACCAGGAACATCACAACGAATCGATCGGCATCTTCGAAGTGTCGGGCACGCCATGCCGGCAGCCGCTCAATCGCGTACCGGGCAATCAGCCACGTCGTCACCGTGCTCGTCACGACATTCACGTACTGCCAGCCTTCGAGCCCGCCGTTGAGGAGCCCTCCCGTAAATCCCCAGACGCCACCTCGCGGCTCGGCGAACAGGACGCAGGCGATAGCGCTCACGACGTTGTAGGCATAGAACGGCACCGGGTTCGCCCCGAATCGGCGGATCAGTTCATCCGGATTCAGGACGGCGAACCCAAAGCCCGCGCTGCGCTCGCCCAGCCCTGGCGCAGCGCCCCCGAGAATGACAAAACGACCGACGAAGTACATGCCGACGCAGGCCGTCAGCACGATCAGCGCGTTCCGCGACACGCCCCTGCAGCCCACGGCATACGCCGTGACAAAGATCACCCAGATGAGCAACCCGCTCTCGATCGTCAGCATGGCGAACACGAGCAGCATCACGGCACCGGCGGCGACGATGGGGCGAGGCTTGGCCTGCGCCAGGTTCACGGCAAGCGCACAGCAGACCAGAACCGTCAGAAAGTGGTTGATGGGCAGACCTTCGAGCACAGCGCCCGCGAAGGTGTGCATGCCCACGACCATCGCCAGACCGAGCGGCAGTGCCGCCGCCGCCGAGAGCGTTCGGATGCGCAGCATCCGAACGACGAGCAGCAGCAGCACGATGACCTCGAGCGCCTGAAAGCCGCGAAACGCGAGGTAGTAGTGGCCGCCAGACAGTTCGAAGACGACCTTGATGAGGCCGCGCCTGAAGGGCCGGAAGTAGACCCCATTGGAGAACTCCGCGGTGACCACGTCCCACAACGAACGCCCGTGGACGGAGGTGAACTCCGTGAACGAGTCGCTCAGCTGCACGGGGATACCGAGCAGACAGACGCTCATCAGGAACCCGACGAGACCCGCGCACACGTAGGCCGCGCGATGCCAGACGAGCCCGTCGGCGCTCGTCATGCTCCTGTGATCTGTCATGGTGCTGGCGTGGTTCCCCGTGTGGAACCTGCATCGTAGAGCATCGCCGCGCCTCGAAACAACACACCCGCATCATCCCCCGCTGCACGGGGGCGTGGCCGTACGTCTCTGCGCATGCAGGAGCGCGGCATCATGACGTCGGCCGGTAGTCGAACCACTCGACGCTGAAGTCGACGTTCAGCTTCCGCAGCAGCAACGCCCGCCCTTCCCCGGTGAAGCGCACCGAGACGGGCAGCCAGACATCCTCGCTCACCTGAGCGCGAAGCACGGTCGCGTGAGCCCCAGGACTCAGTCTCGCAATCAGGCCGTGCCCGTACGAGATGCTCTCGATGGCATTCGCCTCGACACGGCTGACCTCGTGCGCGGACTCGTCGATCCAGACCTGGCCGGTGAACGAGCGGGCCAGGCGCCCTTCGCGCGTGCCCGGCGTGGCGCCGCGCTTGGGCGAGAAGTTGACCACGATAAAGGGGCGTCCATTGACGATCTCACGGCGATCGATCGCAAAGTCGAGCACCGCGATGGTGTCCTGCACCGCATCCGGCGCCTGCGCGCGATCGCGCCGGCGGCGTTCTCCGAATGTCTCAACCTCCACATCGGGGACGGGCCTGCCGTCACGCTCGAGCAGGCGGCGCGTGAAGCCTGGGCCGTTGCTCACCGGGGTGACGTCGTAGACGAGCGTGCCCCCGGTACCCACACGGCCGAAGGGGTTCATGTGGAGCTGCGTGCGCCGCTCCTTGTAGGCGAACTGATCCTGCACGCGCCAGGCGCGCACCAGATTGTCACGCACGGCCGCCAGGAACTCCGAGGCCGTGGGCAACGGCGTCTGCGCCCGCAGCGGTGCGGCGGCGGCCAGTGCCAGACAGACTGCAGTCATCACCGCTGAGGCACACAGCCGGTGCATTTTCACACCGCACGCAATCGCGCCGCCGCGCGCTCCAGCGTCTCCGGCCGCTTCGCAAAGCAGAACCGGACGATCGGTCCCGCGTCTTCTCCGCTCAGGAACGGCGTGAGCGGGATGGCTGCCACCCCATGCTCCCTGATCAGCCGCAGCGCGAATGTGGAGTCCTGCTCCTCGGTGATCGCCGAGTAATCCATGAGCTGGAAGAACGTGCCGTGGCACGGCAGAGGCCTGAATCGCGAGCCGGACATCAACCGGAGGAACAGATCGCGCTTTTCCTGGTAGAACGGTGCCAGCGCCGTGCAGAGCGGATCGCGTTCGACCATGTCCGCGTACGCATGCTGCAGCGCACCGTTGACGGAATACGTCACGAACTGGTGAATCCGCGCCACCTCGGCCGACAGATGCGCGGGCGCGGCACAATAGCCGACCTTCCAGCCCGTCGTGTGGTACGTCTTGCCGAACGAGCTGATGACGACCGCGCGGTCCGCGATGGCCGGATGACACGCCACACTTTCATGGCGGCGGCCGTCGAAGACGATGTGTTCGTAGACTTCGTCGGCAATCACGATGGCATCGGTTCCCTGCAACACCTGGGAGAGCTGCCGCATGTCATCGGCGTCGAGCACTGTGCCGGTGGGATTGTGCGGGGTATTGATGAGGATGACCCGTGTGCGCGACGTCACGGCTCGCCGCACCTCGTCCCAGTCAACCCGGTAGTGCGGTGGCCGCAGGGTGACAAACACGGGCGTCCCCCCGCTCAACTGCACGGCGGGCGAATAGCAGTCAAAGGCCGGCTGAAACAGCAGCACCTCATCGCCCGGATGCACGAGCGCCGTCAGCGTCGCAAAGATGCCCTCGGTGGCACCCGAGGTGACCGTGATCTCCGTGGCGGGATCGTAACGGCGCCCGTAGAGCCGCTCGATCTTGCGCGACAGCGCCTCGCGCAACCGCAGAATGCCTGGCATGGGGGCGTACTGGTTGTGCCCCTCGCGCATCGCTCTGGCCACGGCCTCGATGAGCACCGGGTCGCAGTCGAAATCGGGAAAGCCCTGACCGATGTTGATGGCGCCGTGTTCCTCGGCGAGGCGGGACATCACCTGGAAAATGCTGACACCAGCCGAGGGGAGTTTCGACCGTAGGGAATACGCCGTCACCGCCCTAATGATAGCCAGAGCCGGTCTATTCCACCCACTGCCGGGCCTTGAGCGAGAGCAGCGGGTAGCGGCGGCGCACTTCGACCACGAGGGCAAAGTAATCGGACTTCTCCACCTCCTGGCGCACGAGGCGATCGCGCAGTCGCCGCAGTTCGTAGCGGTAGAGATCGTTCACGAAGTCATGCACCAGCTGCGGCGGCGTCGTCGCGCGCGGCTGCACGCCATGCCGCCACAGCTGCTCAAGGACGTCATCCCGATAGGGGTGGTTCAACGCGCGGCCTTCGCGAGCCCGGCCTGGATTCGCGGCGTCAGCCCCAGGTACGTGGCGGCGCGCTGGTAGGCGGCCGTGGCGTCCTCGAATCGATGCACCTGCAGCCAGAGGTCGCCTGCCGCTTCGAGAGCGCTGAGGCCTGGCGCTCCGGGCTGTCCGGCGGCCAGTTGCAGCAACTCCATGTCGATCGCCTGAGCCAGGTACGCCCCCATCTCGTCCCGCTCGCTCTGCGCGGCCGCCGCGGCGGCGAGCACCACGAAGCGGGCAATTTCGGCGGGACCAGGTCGCCCCTCGGATATCTGTTCCAGCGCGGCGGCCGCAGCTCTGACCGGGTTCAGTGATTCGGCGCTGCCCCCTGCGGCAGACGCTCTCCGTGCGGCGGCCATCCCGTCGGCATAGATCGCCGTGACCTGTGCGTCGCACGCATCCCCGGGCGGGCAGGCCGGCACCTGCAGAAGGACGAGGAACAGCACCGTCAGCATGGACTAAAATCTTACGGCAATGCAGGTAGGACTGATCGGATGGCGCGGAATGGTTGGGTCCGTGCTCGTGCAGCGTATGCGCGAGGAACGCGACTTCGACCTCATCGACCCCGTATTCTTCTCAACATCCCAGAGCGGCGCGACCCCACCGGATATCGGCAAGGCGACCCCGGCGGTGAAGGATGCGAAGGACCTCGCGTCACTGATGCATGCCGACGTCCTGATCTCCTGCCAGGGCGGCGACTACACCTCGGAGATGTATCCCAGACTCCGTCAGGCCGGGTGGACTGGCTACTGGATTGACGCCGCATCGACCCTGCGCATGAAGGACCACGCGGTCATCGTGCTCGACCCGGTCAACCGGGATGTCATCGACCACGCGCTCAACCGTGGCGTCCGGGACTTCATCGGGGGCAACTGCACGGTCAGCCTGATGCTGATGGCCATGACCGGCCTGTTGCGTGCCGGTCTGGTCGAGTGGGTCAGCGCGATGACCTATCAGGCGGCGTCGGGCGCGGGCGCGCAGAACATGCGCGAGCTGGTGTCGCAGATGGGCGTTTCGCATGCCTCGGTTGCGTCCCTGCTGGCCGATCCGACATCGGCCATCCTCGACATCGATCGCACGCTCACGGCGACCATGCGGGGCGCGGCCTTCCCGGTGCAGCAGTTCGGACACCCGCTTGCCGGGAGCCTGCTCCCCTGGATCGACAAGGATCTCGGGAACGGACAGAGCAAGGAAGAGTGGAAGGGCGCGGCCGAGGGCAACAAGATTCTTGGCCGAGAGTCGAATCCAATTCCGGTCGACGGTCTTTGCATCCGCATCAGCTCGATGCGCTGCCACAGCCAGGCGCTGACCGTGAAGCTGACGCGCGACGTGCCGCTCGCAGACATCGAGGCCATGCTGGCCGGCGCGCATGAGTGGTCGGCGGTCGTTCCGAACGAACGGGAGGCCTCGCTGCGCGACCTCACCCCGACCGCCGTGACGGGCACGCTGAAGACGCCCATCGGACGACTGCGCAAGATGTCGATGGGCCCCGAATACCTGTCGGCCTTCACCGTTGGCGATCAGCTGCTCTGGGGCGCTGCTGAACCGCTCCGACGCACGCTGCGCATTCTGCTTGGAGTGCGGTCGGCAGTGGGCAGTAGGCAGTAGAGAGGGTCGTGGGCAGCGGCAGTTGGCTGCAAAGGGTTAGCTTCGGGCAGCAAGTCAAAAAAGACAAAAGGGCGGACCCGCAAGGGCCCGCCCTTTCTATTTCAACTACCTACTGCCTACCGCCTACTAATAGCGGTAGTGGGACGGTTTGTACGGCCCGTCCACCGGCACGCCGATGTAGTCCGCCTGCTCCTTCGAGAGCGTCGTCAGCTGTACACCCAGGTGACCGAGGTGGAGCCGTGCCACCTCCTCGTCGAGTGCCTTCGGCAGCATCGTCACCGTCTTGCCATACTGCTCGGCGTTGGCGTGCAGTTCCAGCTGCGCCAGCACCTGGTTGGTGAATGACGCCGACATCACGAAGCTCGGGTGACCGGTCGCGCAGCCAAGATTCAGCAGGCGGCCCTCGGCGAGAATCATCACGCTGTGGCCGTCGGGGAACTTGAACTCGTCGTACTGCGGCTTGATGTTGATCCGCTCGATCCCCTTCACCTTCTTCAACCCGGCCATGTCGATCTCGTTGTCGAAGTGGCCGATGTTGCCGACGATCGCCTTGTCCTTCATCTTCGCCATGTGGTCAACGGTGATGATGTTGAAGTTCCCCGTCGCGGTGATGAAGATGTCGGCGCTGCCGACCACGTGCTCGAGTGTGTTGACCTCGAACCCTTCCATCGACGCCTGCAGCGCGCAGATCGGGTCGATTTCGGTGACGATGACACGGCAGCCCTGACCGCGCAGCGCCTGCGCGCAGCCCTTGCCCACTTCGCCAAAGCCGAGGACGACGGCCACTTTGCCGCCGAGCATCACGTCGGTGGCACGTGCGAGACCGTCCGGCAGCGAGTGGCGGCAGCCATAGATGTTGTCGAACTTGCTCTTGGTCACCGAGTCGTTCACGTTGATGCCCGGGAACAGCAGTGTGCCTGCTTCCATCATCTGGTAGAGACGGTGCACACCGGTCGTCGTTTCCTCGCTGACACCGCGGATGCCCTTCGCAATCGTCGACCACCGGCCGGCATGCGCTTTCAGCTCGCTCGTGATGGTCTTCAGAATCACGCCCCACTCTTCCGGGTCCTTCTCCGCGTTGAACGCCGGGATCGTGCCAGCCTTCTCGTACTCCGCCGCCTTGTGCACGAACAGGGTGGCATCGCCGCCGTCATCGACGATCAGCGTCGGACCGCTGCCGTCCGGCCAGACGAGCGCCTCGACCGTGCACCACCAGTATTCGTCGAGCGTCTCACCCTTCCAGGCGAAGACCGGCGTCCCCTTGGGCGACGCCACGGTGCCCCCCGTCTCCGGGCGACCGACGGCCACGGCAGCCGCCGCATGGTCCTGGGTCGAGAAGATGTTGCACGACACCCAGCGGACATCCGCACCGAGTTCGGTCAGCGTCTCGATCAGCACGGCCGTCTGAATCGTCATGTGAAGGCTGCCCATGATGCGGGCGCCGGAGAGCGGCTTCTTGCTGCCGTAGCGGGCGCGCAGCGACATCAGGCCGGGCATCTCGTGCTCGGCCAGGCGAATCTCCTTGCGGCCCCACTCCGCGAGGGACAGGTCGGCCACTTTGAATCCGGGCCGGCCGGCTTTGGCAGAGGCGTCGAATGCGTGAATCTTCTCGGTCAGAACGGTTGCCATTGCACTCTCTCCTTAAGGGGCCGAGTCATCCCGGCCCTGCGTCTATGCCGCGCGCGTCGCGACGGCGGCAAACAGTGCGGGGCCCTTCGCATCGGGATCCGCGGGTATTGCCCTCACTCGAAGGTCGCCGAACCCCGCGCTCGTGAGGAAGCGCGCAATCTGTTTCTCTGAGAACCCGAGCCATACATGGCCCATCTGCTGCTGGTATTCCTCGCGCTCGTGCGGCTGCATGTCGACAATCAGCACGCGGCCGCCTGGGCGCACGACCCGCGCCACCTCGGCGAGCGCACGGTGCGGCTCTGGTGAGTAGTGCAGTACCAGGGACAGCATCGCGGCGTCCAGCTCGCCGTCCTGAATGGGCAGCGCCTCGAGCTCGCCCCGGCGCAGCTCGACGTTGGCGGCGTCCGCCAGGCGTACCCGGGCCGTCTCGAGCATCTCGGTCGACCCATCGACAGCGACGACGCGGCGGACGTACGGTGCAATCGTGCCGCTCAGCTGTCCGGTCCCACAGCCAAGGTCGCCCACCACGAGCGCCGGGTCGATGAGGCCGAGGATCGCCCACAGATAGAAGGCGTCGCCGAACAGATCCTCGCGCAAACGGTCCCATCCGCCCGCGGCCGTGGCAAAGAACTCCTGAGACTTCGCCCGGCGCCGGCTCAGCACGCTGCGCAGCCGGCGCGTGTCGTGCCCGGCCGAGGTGGTCGAAGCCGCTTGCTCCCGGATGATCGACCATAGCCGCCCCGCGCCCTGGTCGAGGTCATCGAGCGGCATGTTGTAGAAGCGACTGGTGCCGTCCCGTCGCGACGCCACCCAGTCGTCGTCCGCCAGCATCTTCAGATGGCGGCTGACGCTCGACTGCGGCATCTGCAGGATGGCGCACAGCTCAGACACGGTCAGCTCGTGCTGCTCGAGCAGCAGCAGCATGCGGCAGCGCGTCGGATCGGCCAGCGCCGACATGTGCTCGAGAATTACATCCATCCGTGAATCCGGATGCAATGATAGTCGCAGGATTGCCGCCTGGTCAACCCGACGTAAGCGGCTCGTACAAAAACAATGCGCCGAAGGCACACGGCCTCCGGCGCACTGTGTGTGAGGAAGAGAACTAGCGGCCGGCTGCGCCAGCCATCGGCGGCCACGTGGCCACGAACTTGGCAATCACATCCTTGAACTGCGCCGCCTGCACCTGGGTGCGATGTCCCTGGGAGATCGGCGACGCGGGAAGGATGAACCGCTGTCCCTTCGCGACGTTGGGAATCGCTCCGGCCGTGATGCCGAGATCGACGACGTTGAGCTCATCGTCAGCGAACAGGACGTTGAGCAGCGGCGCCTTGATTTTGCCGAGCTCCGGCATCGGGTTGTAGTCGTACGAAGCGGAGAACCGGAACAGGATGTTGTTCGCATCGTCGGCCTTCGCGTGCCCGCCCATCACCGTCTGGACTTCAGCATCAGCCTTCTCGATGGAGTCGAGGCGCTCGTTCATCCGGACTGGACTCTGGATCATCATGTCGAACACGGGGATGAATGCGAGGTATCCGCGGGGCGGCGACGTGTAGTCCCCATCCTTCCACTCCGGATCAGACTTGATGGCGTTGACCAGCAGACGACGCCAGAAGAGGTTGCGCCCCTCCACCTTGCTGGGCAGCGACGAGATTGGGATGAGCGCGTCCATCATGTCCGGGTAGCGAACGCCCCACAGCCAGGTATGCATCCCGCCCATCGAGATACCCATGACGGCACGGAGATGATCGATGCCCAGGCCATCGGTAATCAGGCGATGTTCGAGATCGACCAGGTCCTCGTACCCGTAGTTCGGGAACTTGGCGTGGAGACCATCACTCGGCTTCGATGACTTCCCCGCGCCCACGGCGTCCGGGAATATCAGGTAGTAGCTCTTGGAGTCGAGCGGTCCCCCTGGCCCGAACAGCGGGTCGAAGAAGCTGGCTGCGAGCACCTGGTTGGCGTCGTTGCTTGACCCGTGCATCACCAGCACACCGTTGATGATCTTGCCAGCCGCATTGCGGATCGGCGTCCCCACGAGCGTGTAGTGGAGCTTGACCTCGGCCATCGTCTGGTTCGTGCGGAACTTGTAGTCCTTGACGATGTAGTCCCCCTCCTGGCGGGGAGCCGCGGGTGCTGCTGGTGCGGCAGCAGGGGCCGCCTGCTGCGCCTGCGCCATGGGACACGCCAGTGCCAGGAATGTGAATATCGTCGCGATGAATGTAGTCCTCGAAGACATCTCTAATCCTTCCAATGAGAGTGGAAAACGCTATCGTGCCGCCTCGCACTCACCGTAATACTGTTCGGGCGTCGAGGTGAAGCCTGGAACGGCGACCGCCGAGGACTCGTGCCTCACGTGCACCGCCTTGAGCTTCCCCGGTCGACCTTCCTGATTGAACACGGTAGTCGCGTACAGCGGACCTGAACGAAGCATCTGCGTGAACTGGAGGCCCTCGCCGAAGCGCTGCACGAGGATCGGGGAGGCAATTTCAACGCCGACAAACGCGCCATACGCCTCGGCGGTGCCACCGTCCACGTCAATCGTGTCGAAGCGAAGCACCAGCGGCTTCCCCGCCTGATTCACCGAGGCACGCGCAACGCCGGCCGTCCACGTTCCCGATGCGAGCAGGGAGAACGTGCACGTCATCTTCTTGATACTGTCGAGATTTCCCGTCACGCCTGCGTACGACGGGGTCGGCACACAAACCAGCAGAAATAAAAGTGGCAGGGCCGTTACGCCCACGATGGTGCGTAACGGCCCTGCCATGACTTTCACGTGCGAGTCGGAACTAGTTCGCCAGCGGATTCGGGCGAATCTGGAACTTCACGACGATTGGGGTCTCAGCGATCGTGAACTTGCCGTTCTCGAACTTGATTCCATCCTCGTCCTGCCAGACAGCGTCCTGCGCGCTCGCAGACCAGACGCCCTTACCCTTCCAACCGGTCTTCGGATCGTCCACGCGGCCGTCCATACCGCGGGGGTGGAACGCACCCATCGGATACGGCACGCGCATCATGACCGTCTTGCCCGTCGACGGGATCACCGCGATGAGCGAGTCCGAACCCGTGCCCGTGGCGACCGGAATGTCCTCGCCGAGGCCGAACGTGTTGAACTGGTCGACGTAGTTGTAATAGTAGTAGTCGGCCAGCGTCTTGGTGCCCTTGTAGTAGGTCGCCGGCAGCGGATAGATCTTCCAGCCTTCGGCGCAGACGCGACCCGTGTGGGCCTCCGGGCCCTTGCTGGTCGTCTTGCACTTCGAACGGTCGAAGCTCGCCATCTGGCCAGAGGCGGAAAGCGCCGTCCAGATCACGCCCTTCTTGTCGACGTCAATACCGCGCGGCTTGGAGCCCCGCAGGTCGTTCGGACCGGTCGCGGCCCAACGCTCTGACGGCACTTCGTAGACCTCGGCCATGCAGGTCTCCGGCGGGTTGGCGCCGATGCTCATGCGGATGATCTTGCCCGGGTAGGATTCCTGCGCACCCCAGACCGAACCGTCAAGCTTGTTCGTGATGATTCCGTAGCCGCCGATTTCGACGCGCGTGTCCTTCTTCGGGTCGAAGTTGTCGTAGCGGGCATCACCCTCTTCGTCTTCAGCAGCGCGACGACCCGGCTCGTTCCACGGCTTCGTGATCTTGCCGTCGCCGTTGGTATCGACAACCTGCGGGCACCAGCCCTGTGACGTCTCGCCGCTGCCGGTACGGAGGAATTCCTTCGTATTGATCCAGCTGTAGGTCGAGCCGCTCGGCGAGCTCATGTACAGGGTGTTGTTCGGGTCGAAGCCGAACATCAGGTGGTGGGTGCCCGCGCACGTGTCGATCATCGTGAACTTCTCGGTCTTGGGATCGTAGAAGCTGATGTTGCGACCCGAACGGTCAAGCGGGAAATACGCCGCGTACTTGTTGGTCGAGCCCGCCTTGCAGAACAGCGGCTGCGCGGTCGGACGGCGGAGGCTCGCCGTGTACCACACGCGGCCATCCTGGTCCTTCATCGGGTTGTGGATGTTCGTCGGGTTGAACCGGTCGAGCACACCCACGCGC
>CANJYC010000039.1 GCA_947478985.1 Acidobacteriota bacterium
GCGCTCGCGTGCTTCTTCCTGTGCTTCCTGTCTTTCCGGGGCCGATGCCTGAGCGGTCCGGTCGGCGGGGGGGGGCGCGGTGACGGCAGGAGACTGCGCTGGTGTGCGGGCCGCTGCGCATGCGGTCAGCCCGGCGAACAGGGCAATGGTCAACATCGTGGCGATGCTGGCGGTGCGATCAGTGTTGTGCGCCATCCTGATTCTCCCTGTCGTGCGCGCCTGGTACGCGTGGATCCGTGGATCAGAAGCCGATGCGGCGGACCGGCGTGCCGAGACGCTTTTCGATAGCCGGGAGCGCGTCGAGCACGACATCGCCCACCGTCTGCAGGCTGCCGGCGCTCACGTGGTCGAGGTCGTCCTGTGCGGTGTGCCACGAAGCGTATTCGAGATCGATGATGTCGATGGACGGGACACCGGCCTGCACGAACGGGAGGTGGTCGTCCTCGATCGCCATCTCCGCGCTGAGAAATGTCTCGCGGTGTCCGAGCCTGGCGGCCGACGCCCAGACGATATCGGTCAGCCAGGGCGTAGAGTTCGAGTCGCGCCGGATGGTCAGATTGCGGTCGCCGATCATGTCGAGCAGGATAAGGGCTTTGAGGCCACCCAGCGTGCCGTTCTTCTTCGCGGCGTCGACATAGTACTGACTGCCATAGGTGTGGTCGTTCCCGCTCCACTCGACCACCGCCTCTTCACCGTCGAGGAACAGCAGCTCGATCGTGAACTCATTCTGGCGCCCTTTGAGGACGCGTGCCAGTTCGAGCACTGCGGCCGTGGACGACGCGCCGTCGCTCGCACCCACAAAGCGGAACTCGCGAAAGAGCTTGGTGTCGTAGTGGGTGGCGAGGACGATTCGCTCGGGACGCCGGCCGGGAATTGTGGCCACGACGTTCGCCATCAGCACACGCCCCGTGGGCGTGGTGGCGGTGAATGGCTGCTCGCGCGAAGTGATTCCGGCGGCCTTCAACTGAGCCACGATGTACCGGCGGCAGGCCAGGAGCGCTGCCGAGCCTGCCGGTCGCGGGCCGATGGCCACCTGCTGCCGCAGGTGCTCCCAGGCTCTGGCGCTGTCGAAACGCGTCTGTGCGTCAGCGTTGGCGGTCGCCACGAGCATCAGCGAGGCCAGGGCGATCCACCGCACGGTTTACCCTCGCTGGTCGCGCGGAACGAAATCACGCCGCTTCGCGCCGACGTAGACCTGCTTCGGCCGTGCGATCTTCTGGTCCGGGTCGAGCAGCATTTCCTCCCACTGCGCGATCCAGCCCGATGTCCGCGGGATGGCGAACAGGACCGGGAACATCTCCACAGGGAAGCCCATCGCCTGGTAGATGAGGCCCGAGTAGAAGTCGACGTTCGGATAGAGCTTCCGCGACACGAAATACTCGTCCTGCAGGGCAATGCGCTCGAGTTCGAGCGCGATCTCGAGCAGCGGGTTCTTGCCGGTTACCTCGAACACGGCATCGGCAGTCTGCTTGATGACCTTGGCGCGCGGATCGTACGACTTGTAGACGCGATGGCCGAAGCCCATGAGGCGGCCTTCGCCCCCCTTGACGCGCTTGATGAAGGCCGGCACGTTGTTGACGTTGCCGATTTCCACGAGCATGCGCAGGACGGCTTCGTTCGCCCCGCCGTGCAGCGGGCCGTAGAGCGCAGCCGCCGCGCCTGCCATTGCCGAATACGGGTCGCCGTGCGAGCTGCCGATGACCCGCATGGCCGTGGTGCTGCAGTTCTGCTCGTGGTCCGCGTGCAGGATGAAGAGCACGTCGAGCGCGCGCTCGAGCACCGGGTTCACCTGGTACTTCAGCTCCGTCATCTTGAACAGCATGTTCAGGAAGTTGCCGACGAAGCTCAGTTCGTTGTCGGGGTAGACGTAGGGGCGGCCGATGCTGTGCCGGAAGGCATAGGCGGCGATCGTCGGCACCTTGGCGATGAGGCGGTGAATCTGCTTCTTTCGCGACGCGTCGTCGAAGATGTTCTTGGCGTCCGGATAGAACGTCGAGAAGGCGCCGACCGTGCTCAGGAAGACCCCCATCGGGTGGGCGTCGTACTGGAACCCTTCCATCAGCTTCTTGATGTTCTCGTGGAGCATCGTGTGGAAGGTGATTTCCTTGGTCCAGGAGGCCAGCTGCGCCGTGGTGGGCAGCTCCCCGAACATGATCAGGTAGGCCGTCTCCAGGTAGGTCGAATGCTCGGCCAGCTGCTCGATTGGATACCCCCGATACTCGAGGATGCCCTTGTCACCGTCGATGTAGGTGATCCGGCTCCGGCAGGCGGCGCTGTTCATGAAGGCCGGGTCGTAGGTGGCCAGCCCTGCATCGTCCGGCCCGGCCTTGATCTGGCGCAGATCGGGGGCCTTGATGACGCCGTCCTTGATCGGAACTTCGTACGACTTGCCGGTGCGGTTATCAGTAATTGTCAGCGTATCTGGCATGGCTGGAGGCGTCTAGGCTTCGTGTGAATCGTCGTCGGTGGCGCCGTCGTCGGCGGGGACGGGATCGCCGGCTACGCGATAGCGCCCATCGGCCCATCGCGCCAGATCCTCATTCCGGCAGCGCTCGCTGCAGAACGGCCGCCACTGAACGTCCACGGGACGCGTGCGGCACATCACGCAGAGGCGAGCGTCGCCCATCCGCACCATTCTAGTCCGGGGGCAAACCGACAATCCAGTTGCGAAGTATCAGGCCTCGGGGCCGGGCGAATGGTGACGGACGTCGAGCGCCGAGACCATGAAGATCACATCCTCGGCGATGTTGGTGGCATGGTCGCCAATCCGCTCGAGGTGCCGCGACACCAGGATCAGGTCGAGGGCCGGCTCCACGGCGGTCGGCGCCTGCATCATGTAGGTGAGCAATTCGCGGAAGACCCGCGTCTTCAGCTCGTCGAGGCGGTCGTCCTCGTTGAGGACCTGTCGCGCCAGCGTGGTGTCCCGGCGCACGAAGGCATCAAGGGCGTCGCGCAGCATGGCCTGGGCGATCGTGCCCATCATCGGGATGTCGACCAACTTCTTGACCGGCGGGTGTCCGGCATAGCGCCTTGCCGCCTCAGCGATATTGACCGCCAGATCGCCCACGCGTTCGAGGTCGGTATTGATCTTGACTGCCGCAACGATGGCGCGCAGGTCCGTAGCCATCGGCTGGTGCAGCGCCAGCAGCCGGAAGCAGCGTTCATCCACCTCGATGTGGAGCGCGTTGATGGGCTCGTCACCGGCGAGCACGGCGTCGATGAGGGTGACGTCCCGGGCCACCAGGCCCTCGACCGCCGCGCGGACGCGCTCCTCGGCCAGTCCGCCCATTTCGAGCAGTCGTCCCTGGAGGGTTTCTAGCTCCTCGTGGAAATGCGGTACGCCTCGTTGTTGCACTAGCCAAATCTCCCGGTGACGTAGTCCTCAGTGAGCTTCTCGGACGGGTTCGTGAAGATCTTGTCGGTTCGGTCGTATTCCACGAGCCGGCCAAGCCAGAAAAATGCCGTGTGATCCGAGATGCGTGCCGCCTGCTGCATGTTATGCGTCACGATCACAATCGTGTAGGCCTGCTTCAGGTCGTAGACGAGTTCCTCGATCCGCTGCGTGGCGATCGGGTCGAGCGCGGAGGCCGGCTCGTCCATCAGGATGATGTCGGGACGGATGGCCAGAGCCCGGGCGATGCAGAGGCGCTGCTGCTGGCCGCCGGACATGGCGAGCGCGGATTCGTGCAGCCGGTCCTTGACCTCGCCCCAGAGTGCCGCCTGCTTCAGGCTCTCCTCGACGCGTCCGGCCAGCTCGGACTTGCTGGCCGCGAGCCCGTTGATGCGCAGGCCATACGCGACGTTCTCGAAGATGGTCTTGGGAAACGGGTTGGATTTCTGGAACACCATCCCGACCTTCCGGCGCAGCTTCACCACGTCGACGCCTGACGCGTAGGCGTCGAGGCCGTCAATGCGGACGTGCCCTTCGATGCGCGCGCCGGGGATGATGTCGTTCATCCGGTTCAACGTGCGGAGGAAGGTGCTCTTGCCGCAGCCCGACGGTCCAATGAAGGCGGTCACCAGGTTGGCCTGGATCTGCAGGGAAATGTCTTCCAGCGCGCGCTTGACGCCGTAAAAGAACGACAGATGCTCCACGTCGATCTTGACGGCCTTTGGGGCCTGATTCAGCGCCGGATCCCGGCCGTCGCGGACGGAGAGCCCGGTGGTGAAGCGCGTGGGCGAGGAGACCTGATGAGTCATGACGGATGTGCGCACTATCCCCGGAGACGACGGATGCGCGCCGTGGCAATGCGCGCGAGCAGTGAACAAGTCAGGACGAACCCCACCAGCACCAGCGCGCCGGCCCAGGCCTGACGGTGCCAGTCGTCGTAGGGCGAGATGGCGTAAGTATAGATCTGCACCGTCAGCGACGAGATCGGCTGCGTCAGGGCCCTGCTGAAGAATCGGTTATTGAACGAGGTGAACAGCAGCGGTGCAGTCTCACCGGCGATACGGGCCAGCGCCAGGACGATACCGGTGATGATGCCGGGCAGGGCCGCCGGCACGATCACCGTAAACACCGCGCGAGCGCGGGTGGCGCCGAGCGCCAGTGCGCCTTCCCGCAGCGCATTGGGCACGAGCAGCAGGAGTTCCTCGGTGGTCCGCGCGATGATCGGGATCATCATGATGCCGAGAGCGAATCCACCCGCCAGCGCACTGAACTGCTTGAACGGCAGCACCGCAATCCCGTAGGCGAACACGCCGATGACAATCGACGGGACTCCATTGAGCGTGTCCGCGGCGAAGCGCAGGGCGATAGCCAGCCACGTGCCGGCGTACTCGGACATGTAGATGCCGCTCATGACGCCCACCGGTACGGCCATCAGGGACGCGATCCCCGTCAGCATCAGCGTCCCGACAATGGCGTTTGCCATGCCGCCGCCCGCCTCACCGACAGGGCGCGGCATGCTGGTGAAGAAGGCGAGGTTCAGCGATCCGATCCCCTGCCGGACGACGAAGAACAGGACCATGGCCAGCGGCACCAGTGCCAGCAGCACCGCCAGCGCGCAGGCTCCGACAAAAGCGGAGGAGATCAGGCGCCGCAGGCGATCGCGGTTCATGCCGCCGAGGCTTCCACGTCGGCCACACGTGAAGGACGGGTTCGTCCCGAGCGCCCCAGGCCCCAGATGAGCAGACGCGAACCTGCGTTGACCACGAGCGTGATGACGAAGAGCACGAGTCCGATTTCGACCAGTGCGTGCAGGTAGAGCTCGTCAGAGGCTTCCGTGAATTCGTTGGCGACGACTGCGGCCATCGTGTACTGGGGCGCGAACAGCGATGCCGACACCTGCGGGTTGTTCCCGATCACCATCGTCACCGCCATGGTTTCCCCGAGGGCGCGGCCGAAGCCGAGCATGATCGACCCGATGATGCCGGTACGCGCGTAGAACAGCGCGGCCCGAATCGCTTCAAAGCGCGTCGCGCCCAGCGCATAGGCGCCCTCCCGCTGTGCCGCCGGTACGGTCTGCAGGACCTCACGGGCGACGGCCGAGGTGAACGGCACGATCATGACGGCGAGGATCACGCCGGCCGCCAGCATGCCTACGCCGAGCGGGGGGCCGGACAGGAGCGGGATGGCGCGCAAGGGTTCGGGCATCCAGATCTCGAGTGCCCGAATGGCTGGCACCAGCACGAAGATGCCCCAAAGGCCGTAGACGATCGAGGGGATGGCCGCCAGCAGCTCGGTGAGAAACACCAGCGGGGTCTGCAGCCACGCCGGACAGAGCTCGGAGACGAAGATGGCAATCCCGAGCGCCACCGGCGCGGCGATCGCCAGCGCCAGCAGCGACGAGTACAACGTCCCCCAGATAAAGGGGAGCGCGCCGAACTGACCGGCGACCGGGTCCCAGGTGTCGGTCGTCCAGAAATGGAAGCCGAACTTCTGAATCGACAACCAGGACTGGCGTGTCAGTTCGACGCCGATCGCCAGCACCAGCAGCGCGAGGACGCAGCCGAAGGCGCCGACGATAATCCGAAACGGGAGATCGCGCACTACGAGATGGTAATGCGTTCGACGGCGGCGAGTTCCTTCTTCACCACGGCATCCGGCAGCGGGGCGTACCCGAGCTCGGTCGCGAATGCCTGTCCGTCAGTCAGCGCCCACTTGACGAAATCGACCATGACCTTCGCCTTGTCCTTGTCGGCGGGCTTCTCGAACATCAGCAGCCAAGTGAACGAGGAGATGGGATAGGCACCTGCGCCGGGCGCGTTGGTGATCGACACGCGGAAGTCATCCGGCACGGTCGCCCCGGCAGCCGCCTTCGTGACCCCCTCAGGCGTCGCCTTGATGAACTCGCCCGCGATGTTCTGCACCGCGCCGAAGCTGATCTTGTTCTGCAGCGCGTAGATGAGCTCAACGTACCCGATCGAGCCTGGCGTCTGCGAGACCATCCCGGACACGCCCTCGTTGCCCTTGCCGCCCACACCGACCGGCCAGTTCACCGACGTGTTGACGCCGACCTTGCTCTTGAAGTCCGGCGACACCTTCGATAGGTAGTCGACGTAGATGAAGGTGGTGCCGGAGCCGTCCGAACGATGCACTACCGTGATGTCGGTGGCCGGCAGCGTCACGCCGGGGTTGAGGCCGGCGATGGCACGGTCGTTCCACTTCTTAATCCGGCCAAGGTAGATGTCGGCAAGCACCGGTCCGCTGAACTTCAGGTCCTGGGCGAGGCCGGGCAGGTTGTAGATGGGGACGACGGCGCCGAGCACGGTGGGGAAGTGCAGGACCGGGCCTGGTGCCGAGGTGAGCTGCTCGTCGGTCATGGGCCCGTCGGTGGCGCCGAAGAAGACGGTTTGCGCGGTCACCTGCCGAATCCCGCCGCCTGACCCGATCGACTGGTAGTTGATCTCAACGTTCGGATGAAGCTTGTTGTACTCGGAAAACCACTTTGAGTAGATGGGGTAGGGAAATGTCGCGCCCGCGCCGTTGATCTGAATCCGGGCTGCCGCTGTGGCGTTACCGGTGGCTGCGGGGGGCTGCTGTGTGCCCCCGCCGCAGGCGGCGAAGGTGGCGGTCAGCAGTGAGATGGCAACGAGGCTACGCATGCGTGAGTGAAGCATGCACCGAGGCTATCGGGCCGGAATTTCGCGGTCGTTTCTTCAATGTTAATTTCGTGTAACGAGGTGTCGGTGCACCAGACGGCTGCCATTATTTGCGCTTCCGCCGCGCGGTGGGCTGCCGTTCGGCAACGGTTGGAGGTTTCACCTCGACGCGAAGGGGCTTCCGCAGCAGGGTCTCGAACGGTTTGGCGTGGCGCACTGCCGCCCAGAGTTCCAGTTCGGCATCCCCCGCGGTATGGATCTCGAGCAGCACGTCGTCGCCACGGTCACGAATCTCGAGCGCGGAGATCACTTGTGCGTGACTGCGGTCCAGCCCTTCTGCCATCCGCAGAATGGACGCCAGGCCGCGAACGGCACGGCGCAGCGGCGCGGGCAGTGCTGTGAACCCCTCGTGCGATCGCTTGGGCGTCCCGCGGCGATGATAGCGGGCGATGAGCGCGATGGCCTCGATTTCATCGGGATGAAATCCGCGCAGATCGCCGTTCTTGATGAGGTAATACGAATGACGATGGTGGCGTGGGTAGCTGATGTGCACGCCAAGGTCGTGCATCAGACCTGCGTATTCCAGCCACTCGCGCTCACGGTCGGTCAGGCCGTGAATGGCGCGCGTCTGATCGAAGAGTGCCAGCGCCAGGCGCGCCACCTGCTGTGCATGGTCGGCGTGGTAGTTGCACCGCTCGGCCAGTTCGATCACGCTGCGCCGACGGACGTCGGGAATGCGATCGACCTGGGCGATCTGCTTGTGATTGCGCCGGACGTAGTCGAGGATCATCCCCTCGCGCAGCGCCAGGTCACATAAGGTCACATCGTCGGCGCCGAGCCGGCGCAGGATGGTGTCGAGCAGCACGGATCCGGCGACGACCAGATCGGCGCGCCGCGGGTCCATGCCCGGCATGGCCAGACGTTGTTCGAGGTCGAGCGTGGTGACCTCCTTGCGGACGCGGCGAATCTGCTTGGCCGACACGCTGAGGTTGCGGAGGTCTTCCGGCGGCTCCCCGCGCGCTGACGTGGCCGCGACCACGCCGATGCTCAGGATGGTGCCCGATGTGCCGATCACGCGGTCGAATCCGGAGGTGCCGATTAGTTCGCAGTGGCGGTCGATCTCGGCGAGGATGTGCTTGACCATCCGCCGCTCGTCGCGGTCGGAGATCGGGTCGGTCTTGACGAACCGTTCCGTGAGGCGGATGACACCGAGCTTGAAGCTCCGCGCCGCCTGGATGGTTGTCGCGTTCCCCAGCGTGATTTCCACACTGCCGCCGCCGATGTCGATGACGACGGCACGGGCACTGCCCACATCAACGCCGTAGACGGCGGCCAGGTGAATGAGTCGTGCCTCCTCGGCGCCGGCGATGACGCGCACACGGATCCCGGTCTCGCTGTCGACCCGGCGCAGGAACTCACCGCCGTTGCGCGCTTCGCGAACGGCGCTGGTCGCTGTAGCGAGGATCTCGTCCACCCCGCGGGATTCGGCCAGGCGCTTGAACCGGGAGAGCGCCTGCAGGGCGGACGTCATGGCTTCGGCGGTCAGGGCTCGTCCGTCCAGTCCTCCGGCGCCGAGCCGGACCATGGCCTTCTCCCGGTCGATCACCTCAAAGGAGAGGTCCGCTCGCACCTGGACGACGATCATGTGGACCGAGTTGGTGCCGATGTCGATGGCTGCAATACGCATGTGCGGATACTGATCTTGGATTGATTTTTGGTTGGCGATGGCAGAAAGATCAATCAGCAATCCTATCGATGGACAAGACCAGCCCGGCTGAGCACCTCATCCGCCAGCGCATGACGTCGCTGACCCGCGCGTTGTCGGGGGCTCGGCGTGGCGACGTTCCGTCGATTCACCAGGCTCGTGTGGCGACGCGTCGCCTTGGGGAAGCGCTCCCGCTCGTGGCCTCCGGGGAGCACGGGCGCATGCTCGGGCGCACGCTTCGCAAGGTCCGGCGCGCGCTTGGGCCCGTCCGCGAACTCGACGTGGCGCTGCTGAACCTCGAGGACCTTGAGGCAGCCGGTCACGTGCCCCGTCCTGCAATCATCCGTTTACGGCAGGTGATTCAGCAGGAACGCCGGCTCCTACACGGGGTGATGCGGCGGCAGCTTGATCGGGTCAACGTGGACAAGTTGCGTCGGCGGGCGATTGCCATGGCACGCAAGCAGAGCGCCGTAGCCGGGGAACGGGGGCGATCCGGCGCGTCGCAGCGCCTGATCGATGCGACCCTGCGCGCCGCCCGTCGGGCCAGCACCATGCGGGCGGCGATCGACGGCGTCGCGGGCATCTATCTTCCGGACCGGCTGCACGCGGTGCGCATCGCGCTGAAGAAAGTGCGGTACGCAAAGGAACTCGTCCGCGAGCTGAGCGGCTCGCGCGCCGTGACGGCGCTCCGCACGTTGAAACAGGCGCAGGAACTGCTCGGGCGGATGCACGATCTCGAGATCCTGATCGCGCGCACCCGCGCCATGCAGGGGTCGGCTGGCGCCGCCAGCCTCCGCCTGTCGGCCGACCTCGACATCGTCGTGCGGTGGCTCGAGACCGAGTGCCGCCAGCTCCACGGACAGTACATGGCGAACCGCAAAGCGCTCGTCACCATCTGTGACCGGATTGAGGCGGCGGCTGCTCGCATGGTCGCGACCGCCTCACCGGCAGCCTGATCGTGGCCAGCCCGTTCGAGATCTACCTGGTCCGCCATGCCGTCGCCGCCGAACGTGGCGACGCATGGCCTGATGACGACCAGCGCCCGCTCACCCCGCGCGGCATCGCCCGGTTCACCGAAGTGGTGAACGGTCTCGTGGCCCTTGGCCTGGAACTCGATGAGATCTTCACCAGTCCCCTGGTGCGTGCGCGGCAGACGGCCCAACTGCTCGCCGCCGGTGTGGGGGGAAGTCCGAAGGTGAAGCTGCTCGCCGGATTGTCGCCTGGCCACGCCCCGGCTGCCGTGGTGGCGCAGATGTGTCGGATGGCCGCGGGGCGTCGCATAGCGCTCGTCGGGCACGAATCAGGGCTGGGGGAGCTGGCGGGACATCTGATCGGTGCCGGACGGGCGCTGCCCTTCAAGAAGGGCGGCGTCTGCCGCATAGACGTCGAGAGTCTGACCCGCCGCCGACCAGGGACGTTGATCTGGTTTGCCACGCCAAAACTGCTGCGCACTCTCGCCTAGGACGTCCACGCAGTGGCACACGTGGCCGTCATCATCAATCCCATCGCCGGTACCGGTGGTCGCGCCGGCGTCGGACATACGCGTGCCATGCGGGCGACGGCACTGCTCGAGGCGCGCGGCCTTGAAGCCGACGTGTGCGTCAGCGCCAGCCCCGGTCACGCTCGAGATCTCGCCGCCGCGGCGCTGCAGCGTGGGGCCTCGACAGTGGTTGCCTGGGGCGGTGATGGCACCGTGAACGAGGTGGCATCCGCACTGGCGTTCCGTGATGCCGCCCTGGCCATCGTGCCGAGCGGTTCCGGCAATGGCCTGGCCCGAGAGCTGGGCATTCCGTTCGAACCGACGGCGGCGTTCGCCGTCGCGTTTGACGGACACGACCGGGTGATTGACGCCGGAGAACTCGACGGACGGCTGTTCTTCAACATCGCGGGAATAGGCCTCGATGCGGAGGTGGCGCATCAGTTCGCAGCGGGAGGCCTTAAGCGACGTGGTCTCGCACGGTATATCGAGATCACTGCACGTCAGCTCCTGGCATATCTGCCCGAGGCATACACGATTGAGATCGACGGCATCGCGATCCGGCAGACATCCCTGATCGTGGCCCTTGCCAACGCGCGGCAGTACGGCAACGGGGCGCTCATCGCACCTGCGGCGAAGGTTGACGACGGCCTGCTCGACGTCGTGGTCGTCGCCGCGCGCTCGCCCTGGCGGGTGCTGGTGCAGGTGCCGCGGATCTTTCTTGGCCAGATCGCGCGGGTGCCCGGCGTGACCATCCGCAACGCGCGCGAGGTGGCGATTACGTCGGCACGTCCGATTCGCTATCACGTCGACGGCGAGCCGAACGTCGGCGGGTCCAGGCTGGCCGGCCGTGTTCACTCGGCAGCGCTCCGCATCAAAGTGCCTGTAAGAACAACCAGTTAGAGCATAATTCCCGTTCGCAACACCGTGTTTACAGAAGATTTACAGCCGTTATTTCCGTGCTGATGTACTGATCGCGAGGGCAACGTAGTGCCACGCAGACGTCATCACACCATGTACGCACGCATTCTTCGCAAAGCCACCCAAATCAGGCGATTCACGATCACCAACGCGGCACCTTCCGGCTGGGAAGTTCGGGAAGAGCAGGACAGCCGCATCATTCGCGCCACGCGGTACCACGACTGGCATCGCGTTGAGCGTGCGCGAATGGATTTCGCGCGCGAAGCACTTGCGCTTCGCAATGGCGGCTGGGAAGAGGCCTGAGCCGCTATTCGACGAAACGATAGCCGAGGCCGACGACGGTCTCGATCTGGCCGCCAGCGATCCCGAGCTTGCCACGGAGTCGGCCGACATGCACGTCTACCGA